>NZ_JAEVHN010000120.1:0-13038 GCF_016803375.1 Micromonospora sp. 4G55 | reverse complement strand
TTCCTCTGCTACTTCTTTCCTTACTGCCGTACGGTCCACCGGTGTCGGAACCCACGCGACTTCATGGCCCCAATACGGCGAACATCAGCTGGAGCCCCAAAAGAGCCTTGGCCCCACCTGCACCCGGCGCGCATCACGCCGGGACTGACGTGCTCCCACTGCCTCTCGGAAGGGACGGTGAAGGCCGTTCCCTTCCCTCGCCGCCCGTCGTGACCTCACGGCCGGACAGCCCGTCTGTGTCTTGACGGATCTTTCCTCTCGACTCGAAGAAGACTATTGCACACCGCCGAAGATGTCTAGTCCATCCAGCCTAGATTCTTCGGTCCGCCGTCATCCGAGTCGCTGATGCGCCAAGCAGCCTGTCGGAAGCCGTGCGGGACAACAACCCGACGCCGATGCCGTCTACCGGCCGACGAACACGCCGCACGGTCGACGACGGACTCGGACCGGCCGCGTTGGTCGCGCTCGGCGCCCACGACGCCGGCACCCCGCAGGCCCTCGCCGGCGGGTACAGGGCGGAGATCCTCCTGGCGGAATCTTGCGTGCGGGGTGGTCAGATTTCGAACCCCACGTGCATGAGCGCCTGTGCCCGGTCGAGGGCCTCGATTTCGCTGATACCAGCGGCGTCGGCGTACAACTGCGCCAGCGCGGTAACGACGGCTGCGGCACCGAGGTTGAGCGCGTTGTACTGCTCAGTGAACGCGGCGATCAGCTGATCAGTGTCGCGGACCTTGACGAACGTGATCGGGGCACCGCTCGGGTCGTCTGCGGCGCAGCCATGGCCGTAGACCATCGACCACATGTTGCTGCGTTGCCCGGTGATTGCGCCGGTGATGATTTCTCGGGCAATGGTGGCGATTCGGTTTCCGGCGGTCATGATCAAGGCGTCTTCCGCGTCCATGCACGGTTAACGATCCTTCGGGCGCGGGGTAGCGGCCGCACTGCCCCAACGCGGGTCGCCCGAGGGCGTTCATACCTCCGCCGATTCTGGAAGTCGCCAAGGTCCCGCGAGGAGGCGCCTGGCGTGACGTTGCTGCGGCAGCTCGCCGACCACTGGGTGAACCGCCCCGAGTCTGGTGGAGTCCTCAGACTGTGACCAGGGCTTGCTGGTCGGGTTGGTGGTGAGCGGTGATCTCGGCGTCGCGGACCGTCCCATCCCCGGCGGGCGTGAGCGGCTGACCGGCTGTTCTCCGGGGGACCCTTGCGCGGGCTTCGGGCGCACTCTCAGGTCAGGGTGCACCACGGTCTGCCCGTCAGCGGAGCGGCGTGGCCCCGCGAGCCATGTCGAGTGCGTCGATGATCAGCTCCGAGCGTAGGTGGTCGGCGATCGTCCAGCCCATGATCCGGCGGGCAGACCAACGTGGTGGCGGAGCGGCAGGTGCCGCTCCCGACTCCCGGTTACCGAAGGCCGCAGGGTCTACAGGACGTTCCTCAACAGGAGAACCAACCCGAAGGCCGTTCCGAACGCGGCGATAGCCGCCCTGAGTGGTTTGTCGGGGAGCTTGCGGAGGAGCCGAGCGCTGCCGTAGCCGCCGATGACGGTTGCCGGGATCAGGATCGCGGCTCCGGTCCAGTTGATGGTGCCGAAGAGGACATAGAGCACGGCAGCTGTCAATGAGATCACGGCCGACAGCAGGTTCTTCAGCGCGACGGTTCTGGTGAGCGGTTCGTGCTGGAGGAGAGCCAGGATGGCGACGAGGACGATGCCGAATCCGGCACCGACGTACCCACCGTAGACGCCGCCCATGGCAACGAGCGCCTGCAGGGTCGCCGGGTGTCGTCGTCGGCGACGGGCAGTGGAGCGTATGACCAACTCGTCCAAGTGGTTCTGCAGGCCGAGGATGGCGGAGGCGGCGAGCACCAGGAACGGCACGATCACGTCGAAGATGCGAGTGGGTGTCAGTAGGAGCAGTACCGACCCGGCGGCGCGCGAGGATAGCTGCCGGCAGGATGCGGGTGGCGTCTTTTCGGGCCGGTAGGTCCCGGTAACCTCCCGCGACGCTAGCCACATTTCCGGGAAACACAGCGACAGTGCTGGTCAACTTGGCGGTGAGGGCCGGTATGCCGGCACCGATCAGCGCGGAGAATCCGATCAGGGAGCCGCCGCCGGCGACCGCGTTGAAGGCGCCCGTGAGGAGACCGGCGGCAAAGAGCAGCGTTGCCTGCAGAGGATCCATCGAGTCTCACGCTAGTAGGTTGGCCACCGCACGAGGCCGCCATCCGGGGGCAGGCGCAGATCGGAGCGGACGGCAAACACCGGCAGGGAAGCTGGCTGGCGAAGTTCGCCTTTTCAGGGTGAGGCGGGGGCCGCGTGTCAGGGGCATCGTGGGCTCGGAGGAGGGGACACGATGGCTGACGTCACCCAGGATTTCTTTCGCGGCCTTGCGCAGCGGGGGCACGATCGCCGGCTGACGGCGATCCACCAGGGCAGCGTTCGTTTCGACATCAGCCGGGACGGGCAGGTCGACCATTGGCTGGTCTCCATTGCCAAGGGCGGCATCACGGTATCGGAGCAGGAGACGGGCGGGGACGCCGTCGTCCGCGCGGATCGGGCCGTGTTCGACCGGATCGCCAGCGGGGAAGCGTACTTCCTGACCAGCGTGCTGCGCGGCGAGGCGACCGTGGAGGGCAGCCCACGACTCTTCGCGACCGTCCGAAGGTTGTTTCCGCCGCCGCCTGCTTCGCCGGGACGCGAGAGCCGAGGAGGTGGCCATGAGTGAGAACCAGGTTGGCATCCTCGACGGAACCACCTTCATGGTGTGCGATCGGACGGGGGACATCGTTCCGTCACAGGACGCCGCGCACGGCCTTTTCGCGCACGACACCCGTTTGTTGTCGAAGTGGATGCTGACAATCAACGGGGAGCGACTGAGCACCCTCTCCATCGACGACGTCCACTACTTCGAGAATCGGTTTTATCTGGTCCCGGGCGGCCAGGACGTCTACGTCAACAGCACGCTGGCCGTGCGTCGAAGGCACACCCTGGACGCGGGCCTGCACGAGGATCTGATCATCATCAACAACGACCGGCGACCGGTCGACCTGACCCTCAGAGTTGAGGCGGACGCCGACTTCGCTGACCTTTTCGAGGTCAAGGATGCGGCGTCGCGGAAGAAGGGCCGGCACTATCGGCGGGTCGACGACGGGCGACTGGTGCTCGGCTACGAACGGGAGCGCTTCCGGCGGGAAACGATTGTTTCTGTGTCCGTGCCGGCGGCGGTGGACGACGACGGCTTGACACTCGAGGTTCACATCGAGCCGCACAGTCGATGGTCTGCCCGACTCAGTGCCCTGCCGGACCTTCCCCTGCCGCGAGGGCTGGAGCGGCTCACGATCCCCGGGTGGGCAGCGCGAACGGGCCGGGACAAGCACCGCGATCTCCGGGAATGGTTGAACCAGGCGCCACGCCTGGAGTGCGGCTGGGATCCGCTGCGCATCACGTACCGGCAGAGCCTCATCGACTTGGCCGCGCTGCGGTTCAGCCCGTTCCTCGCCGACGACAAGAGCGTGCCCGCGGCCGGCCTGCCCTGGTTCATGAGCCTGTTCGGTCGCGACAGCATCCTCACCAGCTTCCAGACGTTGCCGATCGCACCCGAGCTTGCCGCCACCACGCTGCAAGTGCTCGCGTTCCGGCAGGGCAGCCGGGTCGACGACTTCCGGGAGGAGGAACCCGGCCGGATTCTGCACGAGATGCGCTACGGCGAGATGAGCATCTTCGAGGAGACCCCGCACACTCCCTACTTCGGCAGCGCCGACGCCACCCCGCTGTTCCTCGTGCTGCTCGACGAGTACGAGCGGTGGACCGGCGACGTCGACCTCGTCCGCTCCGTCGAGCAGGAAGCACGCGCCGCGATCGACTGGATCAACCACTACGCCGACCTGACCGGCAACGGCTACATCTCCTACCAGCGGCGCAACACGAAGAACGGGCTGGAGAACCAGTGCTGGAAGGACTCCTGGGACGGCATCTCGTACCGCGACGGCCGGCTGCCAACCTTCCCCCGCGCCACCTGCGAGCTGCAGGGCTACGCGTACGACGCGAAGATGCGCACCGCCAGGCTCGCCCGCAGTTTCTGGAACGACCCCGCGTACGCCGACCGGCTGGAGCGGGAAGCCGCCGACCTCAAGCAACGCTTCAACCGCGACTTCTGGGTCACCGACGGCGAGTACATCGCCCTCGCCCTCGACGGCGACGGCCGCCAGGTGGACGCCCTGTCGTCGAACATGGGCCACCTGCTGTGGAGCGGCATCCTCGAGGAGCAGAAGGCCACGGCCGTGGTGCGGCACCTGATGTCACCCGCCCTTTTCAGCGGCTGGGGCATCCGCACCTTGGCCGACAGCGAAGCCCGCTACAACCCGATCGGGTACCACGTGGGCACCATCTGGCCCTTCGACAACTCGTTCATCGCCTGGGGGCTGCGGCGCTACGGGTACGCCGACGAGGCGGCCCGGATCGCGGCCGGCATCCTCGACGCGGCGGCTTTCTACGACGGCCGACTACCCGAGGCGTTCGCCGGGACCGCCCGCGCCGAAACCAGATATCCCGTCAACTACCCGACCGCGTGCAGCCCCCAGGCATGGTCCGCCGGGGCCCCGCTCCTGCTGCTGAGAACGATGCTCGGACTCCGGCCGGTCGGCGACGATCTGGTGATCAGGCCAGCTCTGCCCGCTAATCTCGACTTCGCGGCGCTGCTGGACATCCCCGGCCGGTGGGGGCGCCTCGACGCGTACGGCCGAGGGCCAGCCGCCGCCGACGGACGCGGTCACCAGGCGGCGCCGCTGCAGCTTTCCGCCCCGTGACGGGAGGGACCATGCAGGAGATCGACCCGGCGCGGACCGCCGTCGTCGGCGTCCACTGGCAGCACGAGGTCGTCAGTCCCGACGGGATATTCGGCCCGCTCTTCGCCGAACAGGTCACCCGGCACAACGTCCCGTCGTACGCAGCGCGGGTCGCCGATGCGGTGCGGTCCCGCGACGGTCTCGTCGTCTACACGCGCGTCGCCCACCGACCCGGCTACCCGGACCTCATCACCAACACCCCCAGCTTCGCCGTCATCCGGCAGAAGCAGGCGTTCCTCGAAGGCACGCCGAAGACCCGGATCATCGACGAGGTCGCCCCCCAGGTCGGCGACGTCCTCATCACCCATGTCCGGCTCACCGGCTTCTTCGGCACGGATCTGGACACGATCCTGCGCCGCAGGGGCGTGAACACAGTCCTGTTCACGGGTGTGGCCACCAACCTTTCGGTGACCGGCACCGCGTTCGAGGCGATCAACCACGGGTACCGCACGCTGATCGTCTCCGACGCGTGCACGGCGGCGACCGACGACGCGCACCAGGCGAGCCTGGCGACGCTGGACCAACTCGGCCAAGTCGCCACCACCGACGACGTGGTCCGCAGCCTGAGGGGCTGACCCCGCCACCTAATGAAGCCCAACGGCCCGGGCGCCGCCTCGCGACCGGCGGCCTAACCGCCGTCCCTGACCGGCCGACCGGCCCTGCCGCTGCTTTCCGAAGTCATCCGCCCTGCTGGGGCTCGTTCCGGCCCGGTTCGGCTGGCACAGTTGCTGTACTTCGCTGCTGTACTGCTGGCGTCAGACGAGACGCTGAACCCGCACCTTGGGCCGCTCGTTGGCGAGGTGGTGTTGCTTGTGCTGGCGAACCTGGTCGTCCCAGACCTCTTGGTCGTGGTCCGGATCGGGCGGGATCCACTTGTGAAAGCCATCGCTGTTGTGGAACTTCTCGTCACGAGGGCAGACGCAGAGGCCGGCAAGTTGTCGGCGAGCACGCTGCGGCCTCCACCACCGAGGACCAGGAGGCGTCAGGGTTTTCGTAGGCCTCCGGCGTGGTGATGGGTGACGTGGAGACGCGGTGGGACCCCCTCGACGGGCAGCCTCGGCCTCTCAAGCCGCACGACGTAAGTCCCCAGAGCGTGCGGGAGAGATCAGCGAACAGAAGCATCGGTTACCTCGTCCGGCATGTCCGTGTAACGGCGCTTCGATGTCCGACGCCGCTTCGGAAGGAAGGTCGGGCGCGCGGCCTCCTGGACCGGGCGGGACCGCCGGCCCCCGCGGTCCCGCCCGGTGCAGATCCGAACAACGAGCCGCCCTCGCACAGGAGTAGCTATGGACGAGTCGGAACACCGAACCTCATTACCAGCGTGGCCGGACGGTGGCAATCCCGCGGCGGTCCGGCCTCCCCGTTGGAACCTGCCTACCCAGGTGATTCGTGTCGAGCCGGAGCGCTCCGACCAGTGGTGGCCCTATGCCATGTTCGGCGGGATCACCTTGCTGATCGGGTGCATCGCCGCGATGGTGGTGGCGTTGGCCGGATGAAGTCGCTGAGCCTGACGCTCCTCACGACCGCACCGCAACGGCCCTGCCACCTGAGGATGGCGGTGGCAAGCCCCTTATCCGGCTACTGGGCCTCGGGATTAGGACGCCGAGACGTGTCAGCTGCTGCAACACCGCACCCAGCCAGCATCCCTGTCCCGGTATTGGGCGGCAGCTGAGGCGTGAAGCGCCCATCCGCCACGATCGACCGGGTAGCAGTAATCAGATGAAGGTACTGGCCAGCCCCGTCTGCGGCAGGGCACGATGCGCGGGTGGAGGTACAGCTGCTGGTGGTGGAAGACTGCCCGAACAGAGGACCGGCCGCTGTGGTGCTGCGCCGAGCGCTGGACGAGGTGGGCCTGTCGCCGGTGCATTTCACCACCCGGGTGGTGACCAGCCAGGCCGAGGCCGAGCAGCTCGGCTTCCTCGGCTCACCCAGCGTCCTCATCGACGGCCGAGACCCGTTCGCCGAACCCCACCACCGTCCGGCGCTGGCGTGCCGCCTCTACGGCGACGACACCGGCGTGTCAGGCGTACCACCGATCAGACGCCTGCGCCAGGCGCTCAAGCAGGCCGCCGATCAGCCGGCGCCGCACGGGCAGCCAGCGCCCTCCGCCCAGCCGTGACGGCGTCGGCTACGGGCCCACCACCAGACGACGCCGGCGGTGGCGGCCAGGACGACGGCGAGGCCAGGCAACCAACGGCCGAAGGCAACCCACAACCAGCGCCGGACAGAACGCCGGCGGCCAGCGGCAGCGGAATGGCGCAGCACCCCACGCACGCCGGCCAGCCGGCTGGACGGGAGCAGACGCCGAGCTAGGTCAGTGAATGTCGGCACGCCGCCGGCCTGGTGATGATCACCACGTACGGTGAACTCTCCCCTGCCGGAAGAGTAGGGTCGGTGCCGGTTGTCGAGGTGAGGCCGGGTTGCCTCCCGCGTCGACCGTGTCGCGTCCGGGGGGTGATGACGCCCCGGGGTCCTTCAACCGGCTGCCGCGGGTTCGCGAGTTGCCGCGCCACCCCGATGCGGGGGCGGAGCTGTGCGCGTCCGCGAGGCGCCCGAGTGGAAATGGCTGTATGTCTTCTGTGCTGTCCGCGGTCTCCCGGCCGCGTCTGTCCCGTCCGTCCTGGCTGTCGCCGAAGGTGTTCCGCACCGAGGTGCTCGCCGGCCTGGTCGTCGCCCTGGCGTTGATTCCGGAGGCGATCTCCTTCTCGATCCTGGCCGGGGTCGACCCCCGGGTGGGGCTGTTCGCGTCGTTCACCATGGCGGTCACGATCGCGATCTGCGGGGGCCGGCCGGCGATGATCTCCGCCGCCACCGGAGCGATCGCCCTCGTGGTCGCGCCGCTGGCCAAGGAGCACGGCTTGGACTACCTGATCGGGGCGGTGATCCTCGGCGGCGCGATCCAGATCCTGCTCGCGGCGCTCGGGGTGGCGAAGCTGATGCGGTTCGTCCCGCGCAGCGTCATGGTCGGTTTCGTCAACGCCCTCGCGATCCTGATCTTCGCCGCCCAGGTTCCGCACCTGCTCGGCGTACCCTGGCTGGTGTACCCGCTCGTCGCGGTCGCGTTGGCGATCATGGTGGGACTCCCCCGGCTCACCCGCGCCGTCCCGGCGCCGCTGATCGCGATCGTGGTGCTGACCGTGGTCACGGTGTCCGTCGGGGTGGCCGTGCCGACCGTCGGCGACGAGGGCGCCCTGCCGGACAGCCTGCCCACCCTCGGCCTGCCGCAGATCCCCTGGACCCTGGACACCCTCGCCCTGATCGCCCCCTACGCCCTCGGGATCGCGCTAGTCGGGCTGATGGAGTCGCTCATGACCGCCAAGCTCGTCGACGACATCACCGACACCCCCTCCAGCAAGACCCGAGAGTCCTGGGGCCAGGGCGTGGCCAACATCGTCACCGGGTTCTTCGGCGGCATGGGCGGCTGCGCCATGATCGGCCAGACGATGATCAACGTGAAGGCCTCCGGTGCCCGCACTCGGCTCTCCACCTTCCTCGCCGGCGTGTTCCTGCTGATCCTGGTCGTCGCCCTCGGCGACGTGGTCGCCGTCATCCCGATGGCCGCCCTGGTTGCCGTGATGATCATCGTGGCGGTGTCGACCTTCGACTGGCACTCCGTCGCCCCGGCCACGCTCAAGCGGATGCCCTACGGCGAGACGATTGTCATGGTGGCCACCGTCGCCACCACGCTGGCCACCCACAACCTCGCCGTCGGCGTCGCCGTCGGCGTGCTCACCGCCATGGTGATCTTCGCCCGGCGGGTCGCTCACCTGGTCGAGGTGACCAGCGTCCTCGACCCCGACGGCGGCACCCGGATCTACTCCGTGCACGGGGAGCTGTTCTTCGCCTCCAGCAACGACCTCGTCGGCCAGTTCGACTACGCGAACGACCCCGACACCGTGGTCATCGACATGACCCACGCCCACGTCTGGGACGCCTCCTCCGTCGCCGCCCTCGACGCCATCACCACCAAGTACGCCACCCGCGGCAAGGCTGTCGAGATCATCGAGCTGAACAAGCCCAGCGCCCGCATCCACGACACCCTCGCCGGCCAGCTCGGCGTCGGCCATTGATGGCGGCCACCAGCCGCGGCACCGGGCCGGAGCAGCACGCCTCCGGCCCGGCCACCGGCCGCCTCATGCAGATCGGCGAAGCCGCAGAACGGGTCGGGCTGAGCATCCGCACCATTCGCCACTACGAGGACGCCGGCCTGATCGTCCCCTCCGCCCGCAGCGACGGCGGCTTCCGCCTCTACACCGAACCCGACCTCGACCGCCTCGCCGTCGTCAAACGCATGAAACCCCTCGGCTTCACCCTCGACGAGATGCGCGACCTGCTCACCATCCTCGACGCCCTCGACACCGCCACCGGCACCGACCGCGCCGCCCTGCTCGACCGGCTCGACATGTTCCACACCGCCGCCACCACCCGCGTCACCGCCCTACGCGACCAACTCGCCACGGCCGAAGGCTTCGCCGACACCCTGCGCGACAAACTCGACCACCACGGCAGCCCAACCGGCTGAGCACCGCCGCTGCCGATCGCGGGAACGCACCATCGAGGCATGGTTGCCGCTCGGCCGTCACCTCGCGCGCCGCCACTCGGGGCGTGGCGTTCAAGACGAGGCGTGACCCAGACCGCCACGGTCGGGCTGATCGCCATGGTCGGGCTGATCGCCATGGTCGGGCTGATCGAGGCTGCCGATCACTTCGACCCCGCCCGGAGCGTCGACTTCACCGGGTACGCCACCCTCACCTCGGCGCCGAGGAGCACGACTTCGAGCTGGACAAGATCCGCCTCGCGCTCGGCCCCGCGATCGCCACTGCCCGAGTGTGAACGCTCGATCCTGGCCGTGCGCTTCCACGGCAACCTGACCCAGGCGCAGATCGCCGACGAGGTCGGCGTCTTGCAGGTGCACGTCTCCCGGCTCCTCACCCAAGCGCTGGCCACAGTGCGCGGCCACCTCGCCGACATCACCAGCGCGGACCGTCGACCCACCCGCGGTACCCGCCGCCGGGCACCATGTGTTTGCGGCGATCACGGTGGGGGTACTTGACGGGCAGCGCCACACCGCCGTGCCACGGCGACACCAGCGCTTCCCGGCGGATCACCCGGAATCCCGTGACCAGAACGACTTCTCTCGATGCCCTAGGCATCCGCGCCTGTAGAGGCAGACCTGAAGGTCTCCCCCACCCTGCGCGCACCCCGATAACAGGAGCTGTCATGACCTCGTCCCCCACCGCAACCACCCGGCGCGACACCAACGAGTCGCGTCGCGTCCACAACGAGACGAAGCCGGCCTTCAAGACCACCGAGTTCATCGCCTACGTGGTGATGGTCCTCGGCGTGCTGATCGCCTCCCTCGTGGTGGACGGCAACGGCAACGGTGACAACGGCGCCGGCGGCGACTTCTTCCGCGCCGACCGCGCCTGGCTCTACGTCACCATGTTGACCATCGGCTACATGGTCAGCCGGGGCCTGGCCAAGGCCGGCAGCCGCTCCGCCCACAACGCCTGATCCTCCGCACCACGCCGCCGCCCGGTCGCCACACGCGCGACCGGGCGGCGGCGTGCGTTCTGTCTCATCGCCTTCTACGGTGGGTGGCGCACCCGCGTACTCTGACCGGTCGGGGCGGCCCCGCATGGGCGGCGGCGAAGGTCGGTGGGCATGAGTGAGCGGGACGCACTGCACGATCTGCTGCGGCAGTCGCACCACGCCTGACCTGAGAACCTCCCGGGGATGGCACGGCGGGCCGCCCGGCAGCTCGGCGCCGACGACATGGTCCTCTACCTGGGCGACCACGAGCAGTGCCAGTTGCTTCCCCTGCCCGGTCCGGACGCAACGCGCCGGGAATCGCTGGCCATCGAGGGGAATCCTGGCCGGCCGGGCGTTCAGCATGGGCGTCGCGGAGTGGTCGCCGCTGCTGCCGTGCGGTGGCCGCGTTCGAGGCGGTCGCCTCCCTGCTCGCCGAGCTGGTGATCACGCGGTCGCACTACAGCGACACGACCGAGCAGGTCCGCCGCCGGGCCCCGGTGCGCCTGGCGGCCGAGATGCTGCGCGCCCAACTTGCACCGCTCAGCTTCTCCACCGGCACTTTGATCATCAGTGGGATCCTGGAGCCCCTGCTACGACGTGGGTGGCGACGCCTTCGACTACGCGGTCAACGGCGACACCGCCCACCTCGCCCTGCTCGACGCCGTCGGGCACGGCTCCGGTGGCGGGATGCGCGCCGTGATGCTCGCCAGCCTGGCCCTGGCCGCGTACCGCAACGCCCGCCGGTGCGGGTTCGACCTGGTCGAGACGTACCACCACATCGACAGCGCAGTGCGTGACCACGACCGGCGCGGGCTGATCACCGGGGTGCTGGCCGAACTCGACCAGCGCATCGGCCGGCTGCGGGTCCTCTCCGCCGGACACCCGGGCGGGCTGGTGCTCCGCCACAGCAGGATCGCCACCGTCCTGCCCACGCCCACCACCCTGCCGGTGGCCCTCGGCGACCGGCACCCTCCGGTGGTGGTCGAGGAAGCCCTCGAGCCCGGCGACGACGTGCTCTTTTACACCGACGGCATCATCGAGGCCCGGTCGGCCGACGGGGAACGGTTCGGCACCGAGCGGCTGGTCGACTTCACCGTCCGGGCTCTGGCCGACGGACTTCCGCTACCAGAGACCGCCCGGCATCTCGTCCACGCGATCCTCGCCTATCAGGACGACCGGCTCCAGGACGACGCCACCGTACTCATGGTCCGCTTCCTTGAGCCCAGGACAGGCCGAGCCTGACCGCCCCACGGTCCCAGCGTCGCGACGGTTGCCCGGCCGCACGCCGTGACGAGACCCCCAGCCCCAGCGCTCAGATCGCGGCGGGTGGCGGATCTGCTACCCGGCCGAGCAGCTGCATGATGCCCGTCATGTCGAGGACCCGGCGGACCTGCCCAGCGGCGTTGACCAGGGTAAGGTCCACTCCCCGGCCGGCCGCGTGGTGGTGCGCGCCGACCAGGGTGCTCAGCACGATGGAGTCGATGAAGGTCAACCCCTCCAGGTCCACCTCCACCGTCCCGGCCTGGGCGACCGTCTCGTGCAGCAGGTCGTCGAGCCGGTCGGCGCCCGACATGTCGATCTCACCGAACAGCGCCAGGACACTACGCACGGCACCGGCGTCCACACGCCAGTGCCAGGTCTGCTCCGGGGCCACTGTCACCCTCCCTCGTTCACAGCCGATCGGGCGGACAGCCGCGCCGTCACCGAGGCGGTCGTTCCCTGGCCGGAGTTGTCGATCATCAGCCCTTCGGTGAGCTGCTGTGCCAGCCACAGTCCCCGGTGACCGACCTCCCCGGGCGACGGCAGGGCGACGGCTACCTCACCCAACCCAGGCCCGTTGTCTCTGACCTGGCAGGTCAGCAGGTCGTGGTGCTGCCACAGACGCACCTCGCCGCCGCCCCCGCCATGGCGCACCACGTTGGTGACCAACTCGTGCACCGCCAACACGAAGTCCTCCAGCCCGTCGCCCACCAGACCTGCCGAACGGGCTGTCGCGGCAACCGCGTGACGCAGCGCCGTCACCCGCGCAGCGGTGATCTCTTCCGACAACAACGCCACTTCGTCGGCGCCACGAGCGGTGCTCCACCCGGCACCCACGTCGTCCGTTCCGCCGCTACCCATGGTCGGACGCTATTACACGCCGCCGATCCTCCGCGCCCCGGGCACGGCGGGCCGGCGCCCGATGGCGGCGCCTCGAACCGCCGGTCTCGCACAGCATCCCGGCCGCCGGGATGCGAGGAGGTGCGACGAGCAGGAGTAGGGGCTGCCGGGACCGAGGCGGGGACGGGGACCTTCCCTCCGGCGGGCCGGCCGGCTCACTGCCGCCGGCAACCTTCCCGGAACGTGGTCCGGTCAGTCGCGTCGCCGCGTTTCATGCTGCTGGTTCTCGTTCTGCCGGAGGGCTTCCTCGAGTTGGTCTTCCAAAATGATGATCCGGCAGGCGGCCTCCAGAGCGGTGCCCTGGTCCACCATCTCGCGGGCCCGGGCGGCCAGGCGTAGTTGGTAGCGGGAGTAGCGGCGGTGTCCACCGGTTGATCGGTGCGGGTCGATCAATTTGGCCTCGTCCAGGCGGCGCAGGAAGTCCTGCGTGGTGCCGAGCATCTCCGCGGCCTGGCCGATGGTGTAGGCGGGATAGTCCTCGTCGCCGAACATGTCATCAGGGTTTCG
>NZ_JAEVHN010000119.1:0-13134 GCF_016803375.1 Micromonospora sp. 4G55 | reverse complement strand
CCGTCGGCGGAGGACGACCCGCGCAGCGAGCGCCGACGACCACCCCGGCATCGCACACCGCCCACCCGGCGCCGGTCTCCGCCCGCCACCGGCCCGGCCAGGCGGCGATCAGCGGCGGCCTCGTCGTCGGTCATCGACCGGCAGTGCCACCGCCGGATCGCGGCGTCGGCGTACGCGGCCACCACCGCACGGTCCGCCGCCAGCCACGGACGCAGGTGCACGCCCTCGGCGCGCAGTTCCGGCTGCGCCAGCGCGGCCATCGATCCGAGCGGTACGGCGGGCGCGGCGAGCATCGGCACGAGTGGACTGTAGGCGGTGCTCCTGCCCCACGTGGGGGCCGCGGCGGGCGCCGGCACGCCGTAGGCTGCCGCGAGGTTCCGGCCCCACAGGAGGACGACGATGGACACCCGCACCGACCCGGTCGAGATCCTCGCCTGAGTGAGCGAGCAGGACGGTCGCCAGCGGGCGTTCGAGGTGTGGGTGCACAAGGCGATCAAGGCGGGCTGGGCGGTGACGGTGGAGTCGACCTCCGACCGGCCCGGGCCCGAATGCGGTGTGGTGGAGATCGAAGGACTGCGGTACCGAATCCTGCACGCCGAACGGGTCCGCCAGCGGGTGGCCATCGTGCCGGCCGGCGAACACCTGATCGCCGCGTCCGTCTGGCTCTCCAGGGGCGACGCGGAGGGCATCTCCTGGGCCTGGGAGTTCGGGCACGCCGCCTGGGCGGAACCGATCGTGTCGTAGCGGTACGTGTTCGGCGGTGCGGGTCGGTCGCGGATCGGGATGGTGCGCCGGAAGTCGGCGGACCTGTGCTCACCGCCGGAAGATCGACAAGTCTGGGGTGTGCCCGTGAGACGGGTCCGCGTTCTCCGCACCGCGGTCGTGCTGGCCGCGTTGGCACTGGGCGTCGGCGGGTGCGGCCGGTTGGGCGACGCGATATCGGGGGACCTTTCCGACCGCGCCTGCCACCCCGATCCGGAGACGGTCGCCGCACTGCACCAGGAACCGGTGTTGACCCGGACGCCACCCGGCGCCACCGCCGGGCCGACGACCGAGACCGTCAGCTGCGGAGGAGGAGCTCGGTTGTTCGGCCGTTGAGAACGAAGTTCACTCGCCGTCGCCCCGGTGTCGGAGGTTCTCGGGGACGGGCAGTCCATACTTTTCGGCCAGATAGAGGGTTTGGGCGTAGAGGCGAGCCTGATGCACAACGTCGCCAAGGACGTATGCGTTGGTGCCCGCCCCGGCGAGCACGGCAACCACCGGCATCGCTTTCGCAACTTTGTCGACTGGAACCGACCGCCCGTTCGCGAACTGTTTCATGAGATTCTCGACCGCTGCCATCAGCCTGTGGTCATCTCGCAACTTCTGGCTCCATCGCACCCGGTCCTTGGCGACGTTGAATGCCGCGCCAGCCTTTCGAGCGGTCTCGACCTTCGGCGCTTGGCTGCGATAGGCGCGCACCACCATTCGATCGACAAGGTGTCTCATTCCGTTGTCATTCACGTCGAACCCGTAGGCGTAACAGACCCGCGTCGCGACGGCCGTGCTCAGCACGTGCATCACCACCATGTCCAAGGTGATGGCTGCGATGCCGCCTGCAAACGGAACCATCGCGAGCACACCCATTGCTCCACCTTGAAGCGCCCCGCTTGTTCGCCACTTCAGGGCCATCGTTCGGGACAAGTCGTCGAGATGTTTGAGGTCGAGCGCCTTGAGATCCTCCAGCTTCGCGACGTCGCGTCCCGCTGCTCGGTGATGCTCCAACACCTTCTCGGGATCCGAGAGCTCGGTCGTCCAGTCGGTCACGAGCTCGAGGAGGTGAACTGCTTGCTTGGCGACAGGGACCAGTGCTGCATCGGCCACCCTCTCAAGGCCCTCCTTGACGACCGGGGGCGTCACGTTCGAGACGGCCTTGCCTGCCTTGCGGGCGGCATCCTTGACCTGTCCACCTGCCTCGCCGAGCGCGGCCCTGGCTCTCGGAGGGAGCAGCTGGCGACGCTCGGCCTTCTTCGCCCAGTGCCGCTGCAACTCCGCCCACCGTCGCTCTTCATACGGCGACATTGCGGGCATCTCCTCTGGACCTTCACTCATACCAGCAGAGGCTAGGTGATCTCGACGGCGCCGCCCTATGTCCTCACGGCCAATTTTCAGCCGCCCTTCACTGTCATGCCGCGAACGGTGCTGGAACGGGCTGGCTCCACGTATCGGTCAGCCGGCGAGCTGGTCCCGGCGGCGGGTGAGGTAGGCCCGCTCCGCGGGGTTGCCGGCGAATCCGATGGCCCGGTCGTACGCCGCCTGCGACTCGCCGCCGCGCCCGAGTCGCCGCAGCAGGTCGGCGCGCGCGGCGTGGAAGGCGTGGTAGCCGTCAAGGACCTCGGCGAGCCGGTCGATCTCGGCGAGCCCGACCCCGGGGCCGTCGACTTCGGCGACCGCGACCGCCCGGTTGAGCCGCACGATCGGCGAGGGGTCGAGCAGCACCATGCGGCCGTAGAGGGCGACGATGGTGGACCAGTCGGTGTCTCGGGCGGACGGGGCATTCGTGTGGACCACGTTGATCGCGGCCTGCAGCTGGTAGCGCCCGGGTGGGTCACCGCCGGTCGCCACCGCCTCGATCCGCTCACGGACCAGGGCCCTGCCCTCTGCGATGAGGGTGCGGTCCCATGCGCCGCGGTCCTGCTCGTCGAGAGTCACCAGCTCCCCGGTGCGGGACACGCGGGCCGCCGCCGGGCATCGGTGAGGAGCATCAGGGCAAGCAGGCCGACCACCTCGCCGTCGTCCGGGAGGAGAGTTCGGAGCAGGCGGCCGAGGCGGATCGCCTCGTCGGTGAGGTCGACGCGCACCGGGTCGTCCCCCTCGCTGGCGAGATAGCCCTCGTTGAAGACGAGGTAGACGACCGCGAGCACGCCGGCGAGCCGCTCGCGGATGGCGTCGGCCGAGGGGACCCGGTAGGGAATGTGTGCCGCTTTGATCTTTGCCTTGGCGCGGGTGATCCGTCGCGCCATCGTGGTCTCCTGCACCAGAAATGCGCGGGCGATCTCGGCGACGGTGAGGCCGCCGAGCAGGCGGAGGGTGAGCGCCACCCGGGCCTCCATCGCGAGCGCGGGGTGGCAGCAGGTGAAGATCAGTCTGAGCCGGTCGTCCTCGACTGGGCCGGTCGGCTCAGGAGGGGTGTCGTCGTACACGATCCGGGCCGCCTGGTGTTTGGCGTCGCGCTGTGACTCGCGACGGAGCCGGTCGATCCCCTTGCGAATCGCGGTGGTGGTGAGCCAACCGCCGGGATTGGACGGTACGCCCTCGCGCGGCCACCGCTCTGCAGCCGCTACGAACGCCTCGGCCGTCGCTTCCTCGGCGACGTCGAGATCGCCGAAACGGCGCGCGAGGGCGGCGACCACCCGCGCCCACTCCTCGTGGTGGACCCGGGTGAGCGCCTGCTCGACGGTGGGACCGGTCACGGCGCCAGCAGCGCTCACTTCTCCGCAGAGCCGTTACGCCGGGCCTCCCCGGGACCTCGGAACCGGTGCACCTCCTGCGGCCAGTCGAGCACGGTCGCGAGCCTGCCAGCCCAGTATCGCGCCGCCGCGTCGTCGGGCACGTCCACGAGAGCGAAGCCCCCGAGGTGCTCCTTGGTCTCGACGTACGGGCCGTCGGTGAAGACGGGCTTGCCGTCGACCGGCTCGACACTGCAGACCGCGGTGGACCGGTCGAGCCCACCGTTGCTGAAGATCAGGACACCCTCGGCCCGCATCTCCTCGATCACGGCCCGGCCGGCCACGCCCTTCTCGCGCAGCTCCTCCGCCGTGTGCTCGCGCACCCACTCATCGTTGAACATGATCAGGTACTCCGTCATGGTCGTCTCCTCTCAGTCCCCGGACGAGGGCCTCTCCCGACTCCTCGTGTCCGGCGGCCCAGCCGGCCGCCGCACACTGGTTCCACGAACGGCTACGCCTTGATACGACACCAGCCCGGAAAGTCGAGCAGGTCTATGGTGCGGCACAGCGTGACCGCTCATGCCGCAGACCGAGTGGTTGAGGTGCGTGGCTGGATCACCGGGCGCCGCCGGCTCGTACGGCGTCTTGCCGCCACCGTGGATGGCGCTGGCGATTGTCAGAGGCCCTTGGTCGTGGACGACGCTCGCCGCACGCGGCACGTGCACGAGGAGTCCGACACGCCGGCCCGACGTCGAGATCGTCCTGAGCATCGAGTTCCTGCCCCCGACGGTCCGCCGAGCGCCCGGCGCGGTGGCAGCCCGGCGAGTCGGGCTGGCCAACCGGCAGAGGCTGCGGCCATGGCGCAGCCGTTAGCCTCACCGTCATGGCGAGCGCCGAATTGGATGAGTTGATCGTCGCGGACGCCGACGCGCTGCGCGCGTGGTTGTCGGCCAACCACGCCACGTCGCCCGGCGTCTGGCTCGCCCTGACCAAAAAGGGCGGCACAGTCACCACGCTGACCTGGCAGCAGGCGGTCGACGAGGCCCTGTGCTTCGGCTGGATCGACGGGCAGACCCGTAAACGGGATCAGGAAACCTCCTGGATCCGGTTCACCCCGCGCAGGCCCCGTAGTTCTTGGTCACAACGCAACGTCGCCCACGTGGCCCGGCTGGAGGCGCAGGGGCGAATGCTGCCCCCAGGCCGCGTCGCGGTAGAAGCCGCGAAGGCGGACGGGCGGTGGGCGGCCGCCTACGCCCCGCCGTCGGAAGCCGAGGTACCGGCCGACCTACTCGCCGCCATCACCGCCGACCCCGCCGCCCAGGCCATGTTCGACGTACTCACCAGAACCAACCGGTTCGCTCTCATCCACCGCGTCAATGCCGTCAAACGGGCGCAGACCCGCGAGCGGAAGATCGGCGAGTTCGTCGCCATGCTGGCCCGCCACGAGACGATCTACCCGCAGAAGGCCAAGCCTCCGAACTCGCCGTAATCGGCATCCTCATGATCAAGTGAACTTATCTGCCGCGAACGGTGCTGGAATGGGCTGGCCCCACGTGTCGGTCAGCCCGGCGAGGTGGTCTGTGGGCCGCCACGGGGCCGTCAAAGGGCGACCAGCGACGACCGACGACGACCACCAGCGCCTGAAGAAACAGCAGGTCAGCCACCATGGGACGGCGGCTGACCTGGTGGGCGACGGACGAGTCGACCTGTACGCCGGATTCTGTGCGCGGCGCGTACCCCTCGCGGGGTACGTGCCGGCGGCGGCCATCCATCTCGGCCTGCCGTCGCCGACAGGCTCATGCGGCCTACCCGCAGACATCGGGCGGGCAACCCTCAAGCGTCTGCGCCGGGCCGTCATCTTGCGGTGACGACCCTTTCTTGGCCTTGCTCCGGGTGGGGTTTACCGAGCCACCCCGGTCACCCGGGGTGCTGGTGGGCTCTTACCCCACCGTTTCACCCTTACCGACCCGATGGGCCGGCGGTCTGTTTTCTGTGGCACTGTCCCGCGGGTCACCCCGGGTTGCCGTTAGCAACCACCCTGCCCTGTGGAGTCCGGACGTTCCTCGGCGGCGGGCCGGAGCCCGCGACGCGACCGCCCGGTCGACTCGTCCGTCGCACCCTCATCCTAACGACGCGGCGTCCCCGCCCATTTCCGCCCCGGCAGCCACCCGAGGAGTCCCCGCTGCCCGGTTTGCGGCGTGTCGCGGTGTCCGGGGGCGGGACCCCGCGACATGCCGCAAACGGCACCTGCCGCGCAGTCGGCGCGGACGGTGGGCGCGGTGGCCGCGCGGGGCGGAGCGGGGCGTACTAGCCTCGGGGCACCATGGATCTTTCCGACGCCGCGCTTCTGCTCGCCGCCGGTCTCGCCGCGGGCACGGTCAACGCGGTGGCCGGGGGCGGTTCCCTGATCACCTTCCCGGCGCTGATCGCGGTGGGCCTGCCGCCGGTGCCGGCGAACGTCACCAACTCGGTCTCGGTCTGCCCCGGTTACCTGGCCAGCGTGGCGGGCAGCCGGGTCGACCTGCCGCCGAGGCGGGCGCTGGCGGCGCTGGTGCCCACCACGGTGGTCGGCACGATCGTCGGTTGCCTGCTGCTGCTGGCCACCCCGGCCCGGGCGTTCGAGGTGCTCGTACCGTTCCTGGTGCTTGGCGCGACGGCGGTGCTCGCCTTCCAGGATCCGCTGCGCGCGCTGGTCGGGCATCCGCGCGACCTCTCAGCGCGCCGCCGTACCGTCACGGTGCAGGCCATGGTCGCGCTCGGCGCGGTGTACGGCGGCTATTTCGGCGCGGCCCTCGGGGTGATGCTGGTCGCCGGCCTGGCCCTGGTGCTGGACGCGACCCTGGCCCGGGTCACCGCGATCAAGAACCTGCTCTCGGCGGTGGTCGGGCTGACCACGGTGGTGATGTTCTCGCTCTTCGGGCCGGTGAACTGGGCGGCGGTCGCGGTGGTCGCGCCGGCCACGCTGGTCGGCGGGTACGTCGGGGCCCGGCTGGTCCGCCGGTTGCCGCCGGTGCTCCTCAAGATGCTGATCGTGGCCTTCGGCACGGTGATCGGCCTCTACCTGCTCTGGCGGGCGCTGCGCTGATCAGTACGCCTCGCCGACCGGCTCCTCGGTGGCGTGCTCGGCGCGGCGGGCGGCCCGGTTCCAGCGGGACCAGAGCACCCGCTCGCCGTAGCCGGCGGCCATCAGGTGCGCGAAGGCCAGGTAGACCAGCACGCCGACGGCGAGGATGCCGAAGCCGACCCAGAACGGCAGGGCCAGGCTGTGCTCGGCGAGCTTGCCGGAGATGATCGGGGCGGGCGCGGCGGCGCCCCAGCGGACCAGGTTGAACGCGCCGGTGGCGACCCGCCGGTCGGCGGAGCCGAGGCCGAGCGCGAGGTCGGTGAGGTTGGCGTTGGCCAGGCCCATGCAGAGGCCGGCGAGGACCAGGATCACCAGCGATTCGGCGGTGCTGCCGGAGGTGGCGAAGCCGACCATGCAGACCAGCAGGCCGGCGAGGGCGACGCCGACGGTCTGCACGGCGCCGATCCGGTGCGCGAGGCGGTGGCCGATCACCAGGATGCCGGCGGCCAGGCCGAGCCCCCAGCCGGTGAAGGCCAGCCCCAGCGGGACGACGTCCAGGCCGAGGAAGAGCGGCGTGTAGCCGAGCACCACGAAGAAGACGAAGTTGTAGGCGGCGGTGACCACGCAGAGCGTGACGAACGCCGGCCGACGGTAGGTGGCGAAGATCTGACCCACGCGTACGGGCGCCTGCCGGTTGGTCGGCTCCCGGAGCCGGCGCGACGCCACGGCCAGCGCGAGCACCATGAACACGCCGCAGACGAAGAACGGCAGCCGCCAGCTGACCTGGCCGAGCAGGCCGCCGAGCAGCGGGCCGACGGCGAAGCCCAGGCCGAGCGCGGTCTCGAAGAGGCCGACCACCCACTCCCGGTCGTTGGCGAGGTTGACCAGCACCACCATGGCGGTGGCGAAGAACATCGCGTTGCCGAGTCCCCAGACGCCGCGCAGCACCGACAGTTGGACGATGTCGTTGCTGAACGAGGCGAGGATCGCGGCCAGGCCGACGACGGAGACGCCGGTGACGAGCACCGGCTTGAAGCCGAACCTCCCGCTGGCCAGGGTGGCCGGGATCATGCCGACGGCCATCACCGCGATGTACGCGGTGAAGAGCAGTTCGACCTGCCAGGCGGTGACCCCGATGGCCTCGCCGATGGCGGGCAGGATCGGGTCGACGACGGCGATGCCGGCGATGGCGAGGAAGGCCACCAGCGTGGTGGCGTAGATGGCACTGCGGTTCGGTTCGGAACGCCGATCCACTCGAACTCCCAGATAGCTGTATCGTACAGGTAGTTTTGTTTGTATCATACAGCTATGAGCGACGACCAGCGCACGGGAGCGGACGACCAGGCCACCCTCGGCCGGATCGAGACCGAGGTGGCTCTGCTGATGCGCCTGGGCGAGGCGACCCGCCGGGCCACCGGCACCGCCGAGCACCGGGTGCTGGACCGGGCGGCGTACGTGATCCTGCGGCACCTGGACGCGGCCGGTCCGCAGAACGTCTCCGCGCTCGCGGCGCAGCTCAACCTGGACGGCTCGACGGTCACCCGGCAGGTCTCGGCCCTGCAACGCGACGGGCTGATCACCCGCGCCCCCGACCCGGCGGACGGGCGCGGCACGGTGGTCTCCCCCACCGCGGCCGGCCTGCAACGGATGGCGGCGGTGCGGGCGGCGCGCACCCGGCTCTACGGCGACATCCTCGGCGACTGGGACGCCGAGGAGCGGGACACCCTGGCGCGGTTGCTGGGCCGGCTCAACGAGGCGCTGAGCGCCCGGAACCGCCGCCGCTGAGCGCAGGTGTGCCACCCGTCGCCCGGCACGGGCGAGGACGGGCGGCGGACAGTACCGAGCTGATGACGTCGACGACTCAGCGGCCGGGCGTCGCCACCGATCCGTTCACGTCATCAGCTCGATAGCGTCTCGGCACAGCGGCCGGCGGCGGGACCCCCGGGTGCCCACCGCAGCGGGCACCCGGGGGCGGGCCAACCTTTACGCCACCGGCTCGCGGGCCGAGTCGGCGTCGCGCTCGGGGCCCGGGGTGACCCGGGGGTCGCCCTCGTCGGCGAAGTAGTCGTCCGGCGTGGTGTGGTCCACCCCGTCGGTGACCTTCACGGCCCGCAGGACCAGGGTCAGCAGCGCGGCCACCACCAGGTTGACCAGCACCGCCACGATGCCCACGTAGATCGTCTTCTTGGTGTCGAAGCCGAACTCGGACAGCGGGAAGGCCGAGCCGGCGAAGTGCTTCTTCCCGGTCGCCGGGTTGGCGATCTGGTAGAGCATCCACATGCCCATGCCCATGCCGGCCGCCCAGCCGGCGATCAGCGCGGTGCGGTGGAACCAGCGGGTGTACAGGCCCAGCGCCACCGCCGGCAGCGTCTGGAGGATGATCACGCCGCCGATGAGCTGGAGGTCGATGGAGAACTGCGGGTCGAGGAAGATGATGAACGCCAGCGCGCCCACCTTGACCAGCAGCGAGGTCACCTTCGAGACCTGCGCCTCCTGCGCCGGGGAGGCGTCCGGCTTCAGGTACTCCTTGTAGATGTTGCGGGTGAACAGGTTCGCCGCCGCGATCGACATGATCGCGCCGGCACCAGCGCGCCGATGCCGATGGCCGCGTACGCGACCCCGGCGAACCAGTCGGGGAACTGCTGGTCGAACAGGACCGGCACCACCGTGTTGCTGTCCACGCTCCCCGCCGTCGCCCCGGGCAGCGGCTTCACCCCGGCCGCGATGGCCATGAAGCCGAGCAGCGCGATCAGCCCGAGCAGCAGGCTGTACGCCGGCAGCGCGGACATGTTCCGCTTGATCACGTCGCGGTTCCGGCTGGCCAGCACGCCGGTGATGCTGTGCGGGTAGAGGAAGAGCGCCAGCGCCGAGCCGAACGCCAGCGTGATGTACTGGAGCTGGTTGTTGGCGTTGAGCAGGATGCCGTCGCCCGGCGCCGCTGACGCCTTGAACTTCGCGTCGGCCGCGTCGAAGATGTCGCCCCAGCCGCCGAGCTTGTAGGGCAGGTACAGCACCGCCACCAGGATCACGATGTAGATCAGCGTGTCCTTGACGAAGGCGATCAGCGCCGGCGCCCGCAGCCCCGACTGGTACGTGTACGCGGCCAGGATGGCGAAGGCGATGATGATCGGCAGGTGTCGGGCCACGGTGCTCTCCCCGGTCACCCCCATCGTCTTCAACACCGCCTCGATGCCGACCAGTTGCAGCGCGATGTAGGGCATCGTGGCGACGATGCCGGTGATCGCGACCAGCAGTGCCAGCACCGGCGAGTCGAACCGGTTCCGGACGAAGTCGGCCGGGGTGACGAAGCCGTGCCGGTGCGAGACCGACCAGAGCCGGCAGAGCACCAGGAACACCAGCGGGTAGATGACGATGGTGTACGGCACGGCGAAGAAGCCCATCGCGCCCGCGCCGAACACCAGCGCCGGCACCGCGACGAAGGTGTAGGCGGTGTAGAGGTCACCGCCGACCAGGAACCAGGTGATCCAGCCGCCGAAGTTGCGCCCGCCCAGCCCCCACTCGTCGAGGTGGGCCATGTCCCGCGGCGCCCGCCAGCGGGCCGCGACGAAGCCCATCGCGCTGACCAGCAGGAAGAGAACCGTGAAGACGATGATCTCGGTCAAATGGTCGCGCCACATCACCGACCACCCCGCTTCTTCGTCATCTGGTACACCAGGGTCGTGGTGGTCACGCCGAGCAGGATGTAGGCCAGTTGCAGCCAGTAGAAGCGCGGGAAGCCGAAGAGCCGGGGCGAGTCCGCGTTGAAGAAGGCCGGGATCAGCGGCACCAGGATCGGGATGAAGAGCAGCCAGTTCCAGGGACTGTGGTCCTTCGCCCTGGACGACGCCGTGCCCGCCGCGGGATCCGGTCCCGGCTCGGCCGGTGGTGTTCCGGGATCACTCATCTGCGTCTCCGAAGGGTCGTGGGTCGGTGCGATCGCGCGGAGGCTAACCACGCTGTGACCGCCGTCACGCCACTGGTCGTCGCACCCTGCGCCGAGCGGCAAGTCCGCTGCGCCGAATGACGTGCCCGGCCCTGGACGGGGCAGCCGGGCGGGCCGCGCGCCGCTAGCCTGGGGCCTCACGCACTGACACGGGGGTGGTGCAGGGTGTCGCTGTACGCGACCGAGGCGATGCGGGCGTTGGGCTCCTCCTTCTCGACGTACGCCGACGAACTCGACCAGCAGACCCGCCCGACGCTGGCCGGGCTGGAGCTGCCGCAGGGGGCCTTCCCGCTCTTCGCGATGTCCGCGGCGGACGACTACGCGCAGTCCCTGGCGGCGGTGGGCGCGGTGACCACCGCGCTGCGCGACACCTTCGACGCGATCGGCACGGCGCTGCACCGGGTCGCCGGCCACTACGAGCAGTTGGAGGCCGACCAGGCGGCCGGCTTCCAGCGCAGTCACGACTGACCGAGGGGGACGGATGCCGGCGGGCTGGGACGAGGGCGGCTGGACCGACACCGACAGCGACGCGTTCGACACACTGCTGATCCGAGGGCTGGTGGTCGCCGCCACCAGCGGCCTGATCGTCGCGCTGGAGCCCTCCGGGGCCGGCATGGCGGCGGCCGCCCTGACCGGGCTGCTGGTGATGCCGAACGTCATCGACCCGGAGCCGTGGATCAGCAACTCCGGCACCTGGGGCGAGCTGAAGAACGCGTACGACAGCATGCACGCCCAACTGCTGAGCCAGATTGAGAAGGTCGACGGGTTCTGGCAGGACTCGGCGGCCACCCAGTTCCACGCGTTCGCCACCGGCGACCTGCTGCCGGCCCTGGAGCGAATGGCGCAGACCTGCTCTCTGATGGACTCGTACTGCGCGCAGCTGGCGGCCGGCGTGATCACCACCCTCGGCGCGTTCCTGGTCGCCACGGTCAGCGCCGCCGTCGCCGCCGTGGCGGCCAACGCCGCCGGCCCGGTCTCGCCGGCCGTCAAGATCGGCATCTTCGCCTCCTGGGCGGCCTTCGCGGTCGCCGTGATCGGCCTGCTGGCCGGCTTCGTGATGACGGTCTGGCTCTCCGCCAAGACCCTCGGCGACGCCAACGACGAGCTGGCCAACAAGTTCGCCGACCGGAGCGGGCGGATCGACACGGCCAGCATCCGGCTGCCCGAGTCCCTGAAGATCGTCATCGGCGATCCGGCCGAGTGGGTGCAGCGGTGAACGCGGACGCGGAGGCCATCGCGGCGGCGGCGGACGAGGCGCGCCGCCAGGGCTACACCGACCCCTCGCTGCGCGCCGTCCGGGAGCGGGTGGACGGCCTCGCCGCCCGGATCGCCGCGCTGCGGGAGGAGAGCGTCGAGGCCAGTGACGCCACCGGCACGGTGACCGCCCGGGTGACCGGCGACGGCGAGGTGGCCGAGGTCTACCTCAGCCCGCAGGCCGTCCGGGACCTCGACGCCGACCAGCTCGGGGCCGCCTGCCTGGAGGCGGTACGCCAGGCCCAGACCCGGCTCTCGACCACCCTCACCGACCGGATCCGGGAGATCACCGGCAACGACGGCGTGGACCAGCCGCCCGCACCCCGGCAAGCGCTCGACGAGTTCCGCCGCGGCACCGGGGCGGTGGGCTGATGCAACGACCGGACCTGAGCGCCCTGGCCCGGCAGATGACCTCGGCGATGACCGCCGCGGTCGAGTTCGCCGAGGGGGCCGCGCACCGCCGGCACGTCGTCTCCTCGCCCGACGGCGAGTCACCGTGGAGATGTCCGGGGCGCGGGAGCTGCTGGACATCCGCATCGACCCCCGGGCCCGGCGTACCGTCGACAACCTGAACCTCGGCGAGCTGGTCACCGACACGATCCGGGCGGCCGGCCGGCAGGTGGACGAGGCCCGCCAGGAGCTGCTCGATTCGCTGCGGGTCGGCGACCACGCCGTCGGAGACGTGCTGCGCGACCCCCTGCGGCTGGTCTCGCGGCTGACCGAAGGGACGCCCCGCCCGTGACCCGGCCACCCCGCTCGCCGCGCCGCAACGCGGCGATCCTCGGCTACCTGCTCGTCGTCGCCACCATCGGCCTGGGCTTCCTCGCCCTCCAGCCGGGGCTGCCGGGCCTGATCCGGCTCGCCGTGGGCCTGATGTGGCTGGCCGTCGCGCTGCCGTGCCTCTACCTCATGCGCTGGCTGCTGCGCTCCGGCCGCGGCTGACCTGCCGGTCCGCCGCCGGTCAGCGCGCGGCGAGGTGGGCGGTGTCGTTGACGCTGCGGACCGCCACGCCGCCGTCGGCCCACATGTCCAGCACCGAGATGCCGGCCGCGTCGAGGTAGAGCCGGTGCAGGAAGGCGTCGCCGGCCGCCAGGGCGTCGCGCAACGCCAGCTTGATCGGCGAGACGTGCGAGACGACCACCACGGTCTCCCCGGGGTACGCCTCGCGCAGCGCCGCCACCGCCCGGTCGACCCGCTCGGCGACGGCGGTGAACGACTCCCCGCCGGGCGGCGCGATCCGGGTCGAGGCGAGCCAGGCGTCCAGCTCCCCCGGCCACTGGTCGCGTACCTCGGCGAAGGTCTTGCCGTCCCAGTCGCCGAAGTCGCACTCGACCCAGTCGTCCTGCGGGCGTACCGGGATGCCGCCGAGCGCCCCGGCGATCGCCTCGGCGGTCGCCGTACACCGGGACAGCGGTGAGCTGAGCACGGCCGCGACGGATGGGGCC
>NZ_JAEVHN010000118.1:0-13195 GCF_016803375.1 Micromonospora sp. 4G55 | reverse complement strand
CAGGCCCGCCCGGCCGACCCGGTCGCCACCATGGGGGTACGGGCGGTGGTCAACAAGATCGGCCTGAAGCTGCCGCCGGGGCGGCACGAGCAGGAGATCAAGCGGGACGTCGAGATGGTCCGCCGCAACTTCGGCGGGCTGCGCCAGGTGACCGTGGTGAACCCGAAGGGCGGCGCCGGCAAGACGGTGGCCATCCTGCTGCTCGCGATGACCTTCGGCCAGAAGCGCGGCGGGTACGTGCTGGCCTGGGACAACAACGAGACCCAGGGCACCCTGGGCATGCGCGCCCAGCAGGACTTCCACTCCCGTACGGTCCGGGACATGCTGCGCGACCTCGGGCAGTTCCAGGGCGCGCACGGCCGGATCGGCGACCTGTCGCAGTACGTCCGCTCGCAGGGCGAGGGGATGTTCGACGTGCTCGCCTCGGACGAGTCGGCCACCGGCGGGGAGATGCTCACCGCGGCGGCCTTCGCGGAGATCCGTGAGGTGGTCAGCCGGTTCTACAAGCTGATCTTCGTGGACACCGGGAACAACGTCCGGGCGCAGAACTGGCAGGCCGCGATGGACGCCACCGACCAGCTGGTGGTGACCATGTCGGCCCGGAACGACTCGGCGGAGACGGCCGCCCGGATGCTCGACCACCTGGAGCAGAGCGGCCGACAGCGGCTGGTCCGGCAGGCGGTGACGGTGGTGTCGATGCCGCCGTCCCGCAAGGAGATCGACCTGCCCGCGATCCAGGAGCACTTCGCCGCCCGCACCCGGGCGGTGCTGCTCGCGCCGTACGAGCGTCTGATCGACACCGGGGAGCCGATCCGGTACGGCGGGCTCTCCTCCGCGACCCGGGACGCCTGGCTGAAGATCGCCGCCGCGGTGGCCGAGGGCTTGTAGCCGCCACGGCCGCCCGGTCAGCGCCGGGCCGCCGTCGCGATGCGTCACTCGCTGGCGAGGGCGTCCCCGGCGGCCGGGTCGCAGTCGCGCAGGAACTGCGCGCAGCGGGCCGCCTCGTCCGCCTCGCCGATCTCGCCCGCCGCCCGGGACAGGACGTACAGGCAGCGGAGGAAGCCCTGGTTGGGGCCGTGCGACCAGGGCACCGGCCCGTGGCCCTTCCAGCCGCTGCGACGCAGCTGGTCCAAGCCGCGGTGATAGCCGGTGCGGGCGTAGGCGTACGCGGGAATGACCTGGCCGGCGTTGAAGGCCCGGGTCGCCAGCACCGCCCAGGCCGCACTGTAGGTCGGGAAGCGGGCCGCGACCTCGGCGTACGCCTCGTCGGTGCCCTTCTCGGCGGCGGCCGCGAGCGTGGCGTCGGCCTCTTCGTGCGCGGGCAGGAGGGTGGCCGGTGGCTCAGGCAACAGGTTCTGCATCGTCCCATTCAACCGGCTTCGCCCCACCGCGCGCGAGAGGATCGGCCCAGCGCGCTGGCTGAACGGGGGAGGCGTCCGTCACGCCTGCGGCCCATGCCGCCGCGAGATGTTTTCCATTACAACTATTAATCCGGAGCCTCCCCAGGACCCGGTTACGCAGGAGCCCGGTGGTTTCGACCGCCGGGCTCCTGTCGTCCCGGTCCGCGGACCGGCAGGTTTGGGCCATTGCCCGGCCCGGGCAGGATGGCCTGGTGCCGACCCCACCTCCCGCGGACGTCATCGCGCCGCACGACACCAGCCACGACGAAATCGAGACCCGCGCCGAGTTCGACCGGCGGCTGGCCAGCGGCAGCCTCGCCGGCCTGACCGTGCAGGGACTCCGCCTCGACCTGGACCCTATCCCCGACCTGACCCGCACCGAGGTCGCCGGCACCCTCTTCGTCGGCTGCCGGTTCGCCTCCCGGGAGGTCGGCGCCGACCTGGTCCGGCGCGGGGCGAACGTGGTGCCGCCCTTCTCCGGCCTGCCGTACCCGACCCAGCCGTCGCACCTCTACACGCCGGAGGAGCTGGCCGCCGGGTTCGCCGAGGGCGGCTTCGCCGGGATGTACGACACCCGGGTGTACGCGCACTTCCGCGAGCACGGCGGCGCGCTGCCGGACGTCCGGGAGGCGCTCGGCCAGCGGCTGCACGACCACGGCGTGGACAACGCGCTGGTCGACGCCACCCGTCCTGGCTCGCGGCGCACGGGCCGCAGTCGGTGGTGGGGGTGATGGGCGGGCACGCCGTGCCGCGCGGCAGCGTGCCGTACCGGATGGCGGCGGTGCTGGGTTGGGAGCTGGCGCGGGCCGACCGGCTGGTGGTGACCGGCGGCGGACCGGGCGTGATGGAGGCGGCCAACCTCGGCGCGTTCCTCGCGGGTTGCCGGCCGAGGAGCTGACCGCCGCGATCGACCTGCTCGCCGTGGCGCCGGACTTCACCGACCACGACCGCTACACGGCGGCGGCGCTGACGGTCCGCGAGCGGTACGCGACCGGGCCGGCCGTCCCGCAGCAGCGGGCGCCCGAGCTCGACTGGGCCCGCTCCGGCGGGCTGGCGATCCCCACCTGGCTGTACGGGCACGAACCGGCGAACCTCTTCGCCGGGCGGATCGCCAAGTACTTCTCCAACGCCATCCGGGAGGACACGATCCTGCGGCTGGCCCGGGGCGGGATCGTCTTCGCGCCCGGCCGGGCGGGCACCGTGCAGGAGGTGTTCCAGGCGGCGACGAAGACCTACTACGGCACCGACGGGGCGAGCGGGGCGTACGTCTTCCTGGACCGCGCATACTGGACCCGGGAGCTGCCGATCGAGTCGCTGCTGCGGCCGCTGTTCGCGGCGTCCCCGTTCGGTGACCTGTCGACCACCGTGCACCTGACCGACGACGTCCGGGAGGCCGTCCGGGTGCTCACCGCGACCGCCTGAGACGCCGACGCCGCTCCCGGGCGGGGAGCCGGCCGTCGTGCAGACAGCTGTTACTTCATCTTGGTGCCGGTCGAGCGCAGGTGCTCGCAGGCCTCCACGACGCGGGCGGCCATGCCGGCCTCGGCGGCCTTGCCCCAGACGCGCGGGTCGTACATCTTCTTGTTGCCGACCTCGCCGTCGACCTTCAGCACGCCGTCGTAGTTGCGGAACATGTGGTCCGCGACCGGACGGGTGAAGGTGTACTGGGTGTCGGTGTCGATGTTCATCTTGACCACGCCGTAGTCCAGCGCCTCACGGATCTCCGACAGCAGCGAGCCCGAACCGCCGTGGAAGACCAGGCTGAGCGGCTTCTCCTTGCCGTACTTGGCGCCGACCGCCATCTGGATGTGGTCGAGGACCTCGGGGCGGAGCTTGACGTTGCCCGGCTTGTAGACGCCGTGCACGTTGCCGAAGGTCAGCGCCGCCATGTAGCGGCCCTTCTCGCCCAGGCCGAGCGCCTCCACCATGGCCAGGCCGTCCTCGACCGTGGTGTAGAGCTTCTCGTTGATGGCGTTCTCGACGCCGTCCTCCTCGCCACCGACCACACCGACCTCGATCTCGAGGACGATCTTGCCCTTGGCGGCCTCGTCGAGGAGCTGCGCGGCGATCTCCATGTTCTCCGCCACCGGCACGGCCGAGCCGTCCCACATGTGCGACTGGAACAGCGGCTCCTCGCCGCGCTTCACCCGCTCCTGGGAGATCCCCATCAGCGGCCGGACGAACTTGTCCAGCTTGTCCTTCGGGCAGTGGTCGGTGTGCAGCGCGATGTTGACCGGGTAGTTCTTGGCCACCTCGCGGGCGTACGCGGCGAACGCCACCGCGCCGGTGACCATGTCCTTGACCGACGGGCCGGACAGGTACTCGGCACCACCGGTGGAGACCTGGATGATGCCGTCGCTCTCCGCGTCGGCGAAACCCTTCAGCGCCGCGTTCAGCGTCTGCGAGGACGTCACGTTGATCGCCGGGTACGCGAACCGGCCGGACTTGGCCCGGTCCAGCATCTCCGCGTAAGTCTCGGGGGAAGCGATGGGCATGTCGAACGCTCCTTACTTACCGCTCTCGGCCGAGCTGGCCGCTGTCTTCCATCGGGTGCGCCGGACCGCGCTGTCCACCGCCGGCAGTATCCCGTAGAAGGTGGCGGCGGGCACAACCGCCTCCCCTCACCGGTCCGCCAGCCTGTCCGGTACGGCGACGCTGATCAGCCAGCTCACCACCGCCATCACGATGGCCCCCCAGAAGGCGGCCCAGAAACCGTCCACCCGGAACGGCAGGTCGAGCCCACGTGCGATCCAGTCCGTCAGCAGGAACAGCAGCGCGTTCACCACCAGCGCGATCAGACCGAGGGTGAGCAGGTAGAACACGCAGCCGACCACCTTGATGACCGGCTTGAGCACGGCGTTGACCACGCCGAAGATCAGCGCCACCACGATCAGGGTGAACGCCGTTTCGGCGCCGTTGCCGCCGGTCACGTCGACGCCGGGCACGATCAGCGTGGTGACCCACAGCGCGACCGCGGTGATCGCCAGCCGGATCAGGAAGCCCACGCCTCCATCCTGGCACCGCCGGCAGGCCCCGGTGGGACGATCCACCGAGTCCGCTTGCCGCGCCCACCGGGCACCCGCGCCGCGCAGCCCGTACGGTGTGGGGTGGTAATCCGCCGGAACCAGGGAGGGACGACGATGGGTCAGCCCGACGAGGACTTCGCCCCGAGCGATCACCTCAGCCCGGAGGAGCGCGACCTGGAGGCCGAGCCGGCCGACGCGGTCGAGCAGGCCGCCTCGATCGACCCGGGCGACGCCGACGCCGAGCCGCACCGTGGCCTCGAAGTCGGCGACTGGGACGCGATGGAGCAGGCCCGGGTGGTCACCGGCGACGAGGACGACTACCGCTGAGACCCCAGGGCGGTGACCCGGTCGGGGTTCGCCGCCGCCCACTCGGCCAGCCGGTCCTGGCGTAGCGCGGTGAGGAAGGCCGGCGCGGCGCGCTCGTCGAGCAAGAGGTTGCCCGGCCGTTTCGGCGAGTCGACGGTCGGCAGGGCAAGACCGACCGGGGCGGCTCGAGACGCCTGCACGGTGCGCGCGAGAAGGTCCGGCAGCGAGGCGTCGCCGGTGTCGGTGACCAGGTCCGGGCCGAGTACGGCCAACAGCCGGCTCAGCGCCACCGGATTGTGCAGGGCTTCCCCACTGTCGAGCTGCCGCAGCAACCCTGCCGCGTAGCGCTGGGCGTTGCGGTCCCGGTCCTGGCCGCCCCAGGTCATGCCGTAACGCTGCCGGAGCAGGTCGATCGAGCCGGTGCCGTCCAGCCGCTGGCAGCCGGCCGGGAAGACGCGCCGGGTGTGCACCGAGCGGACCCGCTCCGGCAGGCAGACCTCCACCCCGCCGACGCCGTCGGTGAGTCGCCGCAGCACCGGGTACGTCAGCACGGCGCCGGCGTCGATGCGTACGCCGGTGGTGTCGCCGACCACCCGACGGGTCAGGTCGTAGCCCCGGCGCAGGTCGGGCCGCGATGCGGTGGCGCCGAACTGGAAGGAGCTGTTCAGCTTGTCGGTGCCGTGCCCGGGGATCGCCACCATCAGGTCGCGCGGCAGCGAGACGAGATAGAGCCGGCTCCGGTCCGCCGGAACGTGCACCAGCAGCACGGAGTCAGCGCGGGGGACGGAACCGGTGCCCCCGACCCGCGGGTCGGGGGCACCGTCCACCCCGACCAGCAGCACGTTCAGCGCGCCACTGGGCGCGACCCGGTCGGCGAGGAACTCCGCGGTGGCGGTGTGCCCGCCGAGCGACGGGACGACCCGTGGCACCGCGACGCCCAGCAGCCCCAGCACCGCCAGCGCGCCAGCCCCGGCCTGGAGCCGACGGTGCCGGCGACGACGGCGTACGACGATCCGGTCGACGGCCGCCCGCAGCGGCCCGGCCGGCGGGGTGAGCGACTCGTGCCGCGCGAAGGCGGCCCGCAGCTCCTCCTCGACGGTCATGAGCAGACCTCCAGGTGTTCGGCGCGCAGCGTGGCCAGCGCCCGGGAGATGGACGAGCGGACGGTCCCGACGGCGCAGCCGAGGATCTCGGCGATCTCCGCGTCCGGCAGGTCCTCGTAGTAGCGGAGCACCAGGCTGGCGCGCTGCCGGCGGGGCAACCGGGCCAGCAGGGACCAGACCTGGTCCCGGTCCACGGCGTCCTGCGCGTGGTCGGCGGCCGGCGGCCCGGACTCGTCCGGCTCGCCGCGCAGCAGCACCCGCCGCATCCAGGAGCCCCGCCGCCAGTCGACGTACTGGTTGGTCAGCATCCGGCGCACGTAGCGCTCCGGGGACTCCGCCCGGGCCACCCTCCGCCAGTTCAGCTGGACCCGGACCATCGTGTCCTGCACCAGGTCCTGCGCCTGGTGCGGATCGCCGGTCAGCATGACCGCGTACCGCAGCAGCGCGGTCAGCCGCGAGTCGGCGAACTCCTCGTACGTCACTGCACCTCCCGGTGTCCCGACCCTGATGACGGGAGTGGGCGCCCGAAACGTTGCGCCACCCGCTCGCCGGGCGCGGCAGGCGAGCGGAGAGTGACATCCGTGAGAGGCTGACCACGCTCCGCCATCGAACGGGAGGACAGTCGATGCTCCGGCACTCCATCCGGCGCTGGCTCGCCGGCGCGGCCGTCGCGGGCGCGTTCGTCGCCGCCACCGCCACACCCGCGATGGCGGCCGGCGAACTCCGGATCGCCGCCCGGAACCTGCTGGTCGCCCCGGGGCACAGCGCCCCCGGCTCGGTACGGGTCGACGTCGACCCCTCCCCCGCCGGCAGCCCGGTGGCCCTCGACATCGAACTGTCCGAGTGGGACCCGCTCGGCAGCTTCACGGTGACCGACGACGGCGGGTGGACTGCGTCCGGCACGTCGACACTCTGCACTGCCTGGGCGCTCTCGGTAGGTGGGGACGTACGCCCACCCTCTACTTCCAGCTCGCCGCGCGGGCCGACGCCCCGCTAGACGGGCGGGCCGAGCTGACCGTCCAGGCTTCCTCGGCCGTCGGCACGGCCACCCGGAAGATCACGGTCAGTGTGGTCGAGGGCGTCGACCTGGTGACCGAGCCGAAGACCGCGCTCCGCGCCGGGCCCGGCGGCACCGTCGACCTGACCAGCACCGTACGCAATGCCGGCCCGGTGCCGGTGCACGGCGCGGTGCTGACCCTCGACGCCGACATGGACGTCATGTCGGTCGACGACTTCCGCAACTGCCGACGCCAGGAGGCCCGGGTCACCATCTGCCGGTTCGACACCGAACTGGCGCCCGGGGTCAGCTACCGGCTGTCGGCACCGCTGCCGCTCACCCTCAAGACGTTCCTGCGCAGCGGCCTCGTGCTGCCCAACCGTCTGCAGTGGTGGACCCCCGACGACTGGGCGCTGGTCGAGCAGGACCCGGACGTGCCGCTCCCACCGGACACCCCCGGCACCGGCGACGAGTTGCGCCTGATCGCGCAGCCGACGGCGCGGCAGACCGACACCGCCGCCTGGAACAGCTGGACCGCGGTGGGCATCACCGTCACCGGCGACCGGACCGCGGATGCGACCGCCGTCGGGGGGCGGGTCAGCGCCAAGGTCGGCGACCGGGTGACGGTGACGCCCGGGTTCCGCAACCTCGGGCCCACGCCGGTGGAGACCTGGCGGGAGATCCCGCTGGTGCGGTTCCGCATCCCGGACGGCACCACCGCGGTCGAGGTGCACTGGGGTTGCGCGCCGATCGGTGCCGGCCCCTGGAAACCCGGCGACACGTTCGGCCAACCCGGTGCGCGGGAGTACGGCTGCAGCGGCCCGGGCGACATCGCCGGTGTCGGCGAGACCGTCTCGTACTCCTTCACCCTGCGGGTGGACCGGCTGCCGCGGCCCACCAGCGGGCGAGTGACCATCGACGTCGAGGCCGACACCGACCCGGCCAACGACCGGGCGGAGATCGTGCTCGTCCCGCCGGCCGGAACCGGCGGCAACGGCGGTGGCGACGACTCGCTGCCCATCACCGGCGGATCCACCGCCCTGACGGTGGCCGTCGGCGGGCTGCTGCTCGCCGCCGGTACGACTGGGGTCCTGCTGGCCCGCCGCCGACGCACCGACTTCGTCGCCTGACCAGCACCGCGTCACGCCCCGTCGCCGCCCTGGTGACGGGGCGTCGCCAGGGTCGGCCCGTTGCGTCGGAAGATGCTCAGCCGTTCGGCTCGTTTGCCTGGTCCACAGGCCATTCGGGGTGACGGAGAGTTTTAAGGAGTCCTTAAGATCCGCAGGCTCCACCCTGTCACCCCCACGGGAGGAACCCCCCATGCTCACGCACTCCACCCGGCGCTGGCTCGCCGGGTTGGGCGTCGCAGGCGCGTTCGTCGCCGCCTCCGCCACCCCCGCCCACGCGGCAGACCCCCTGGAGATCGTCGCCTGGGACGTCCTGGTCGCGCCGGAACACACCACGTACAACTTCATCGCCACGTACATCGCCGGCGAGGAACAGCTGAAGAGCGCGACCCTGGACCTGGACCTGTCCGAGGTCAACGACGTCGCCACCATCGAGCTGGCCAGCTCCGACTGGGAGTGCGCCCCCTCCGGCGACACCCTGCACTGCGAGGCCGAGGCCGATGAGTGGGGCGTGCCCAGCCTCGACTACTACCTGACCGCCAAGGCGGACGCGAAGCCCGGGCAGAAGGCCGACCTGGGCATCAAGGCGGCCGGCGGCGGCCGGACCGCCAGCAGCAGCGTCACGGTCACCATCGCCGAGGGCGTCGACCTCCAGTCCGAGCCGGAGGCCACGGTCGACGGCGATCCGGGCGCCACCGTGGGGCTGCCCGGCGACGTGGTCCGCAACTCGGGCGACAACACGGCGCACGGCGCGGTGCTGCGGCTGCAGGCCGACTACCGCAGCCCGTACGTCGGTAACTTCAGCAACTGCGAAGACATCGAGTACCTGGCCGTCATCTGCACCTTCGACACCGACCTCGAGCCGGGCAAGAGCTACCGGCTCTCCGAGAAGCTCCCGGTCAAGCTGGACAAGGGCGCCCGTACGGGGAGTGAGCTGGAGAACTACGTCGACTGGTTGACCAAGGACGACTGGACCCAGATCATCGACGACCCCGACTTCCCGCTGCCGCCGGGTACTCCGGGCACCGGTGACAAGCTCAGCCTGGTCGAGCTGCCGGCCGCCCGGCAGGCGTCCGTCCCGCAGACCGACGTGGACCAGACGAACAACTTCACGGTCGTCGACATCAAGGTCGGCGGAAACAACCCGGCCGACCTGGCCGCCGTGGGCAGCACCGCCACCGGCAAGGTCGGCGACAAGGTCACGGTGACCGCCGGCTTCACGAACCTGGGTCCCGCCACGGTGGACGCCTGGCGGCTCACCGAGCCGATCGTGACCGTCGAGATCCCGAAGGGCACCGAGGCGATCGAGGTTTCGGAGGAGTGCGCGCCGTACGACAAGGACAGCGAGGAGCCCTGGAACCCGTGGGACCACGCGGGTGAGCCGGGCGCCGACCTGTACGGCTGCATCTCCGCGGGTGACCCGGAGCCGGGCGTGGGCGGCAAGTACCCCTTCACCCTGCGGATCGACAAGCTGACCGGCCCGACCTCCGGCAAGGTGACCACCCACCTGGACGGCGACCCGAAGGCGGACAACAACGAGGCGGCCGTCGTCATCAAGCCGGGCAACGGTGGCAACGGTGGCGGCGACGGTGGGTCGCTGCCGATCACCGGTGAGAACACGGGTCTGATCGCCGGCATCGGCGGCCTGCTGCTCGCCGCCGGCGTCGGCGGTTACGTGGTGGCCCGCCGCCGCCGTACCCGCTTCGTCGCCTGATCCCACCCGCTCCACCCGGCGCCCCGTCGACCACCGGTCGGCGGGGCGCCGCCGTCTTCCCAGTGGGGCTTCCCCGGTAACCCCACCACAGGGAGCAGAAAACGGGACGACGCAAGATCGAAGCCCCTGAGACCATGAGCCCGTGCTGCTCACCCTGACCACCACCCACCGGCCGGCGACCGACCTCGGGTACCTGCTGGTCAAGCACCCTGACCGCGTGCAGTCGTTCGAACTGCCGGCCGGCACCGCGCACGTCTTCTACCCCGAGGCGGACGAGGACCGGTGCACCGCCGCCCTGCTGGTCGAGGTCGACCCGCAGCGGCTCGGCGTGGGGCGGCGTGGCGGCCGCAAGCAGGCCAGCACCCCGGAGAGCTTCACCCTCGGTCAGTACGTCAACGATCGGGCGTACGCCGCGTCCAGCCTGCTCGCCTCGGCACTGTCCACGGTGTTCCGGTCGGCGCTGCGCGGCGAGTCCCGGGACCGCCCGGAGCTGGCCGGCACCGCGATCCCGCTGGAGGTACGGGTGCCGGTGCTGCGCTGCCGCGGCGGCGCGGACGTGGCCGGCCGGCTCTTCGCCCCGCTCGGCTGGACGGTCACCGCCACCCCGATCCCGCTGGACGAGCAGCACCCCGACTGGGGTGACAGCCGGTACGTCGACCTGGTCCTGACCGGCACCCTCCGGGTCGCCGACGCCCTCAACCACCTGTACGTCCTGCTGCCCGTGCTGGACGACGCGAAGCACTACTGGGTGGCGCCGGACGAGATCGACAAGCTGCTCCGCGCGGGCGCGGGCTGGCTGGCCGACCACCCGGAGCGGGCCCTGATCACCCGTCGCTACCTGGCCCACCGCCGGGCGCTGGCCGGGCAGGCGCTGGCGCGGCTGACCGAGCTGCGCCTCGCCGACGAGCCGCTGCCCGACGACAGCATCGACGAGCCCCCGGCCGACCCGGGCCACGTGACCGGCGTGGCCGGACCCGACGCCGGCACCCCTGACGAGAGCCCCGGTGCAGCGGGACCCGAAGGCGGAGCGGCCGGGACGACGGATGCGGCCGGACCGGGGCGGGCGTCGCTGGCGGTACGGCGGCGCGAGGCGGTGCTCGCCGCGCTCGCAGCCAGCGGCGCGACCCGGGTGCTCGACCTCGGCTGCGGTGGCGGCGCGCTGCTCACCGCCCTGGTCGCCGATCGGCGCTTCACGGAGGTCGTCGGCACCGACGTCTCCACCCACGCGCTGACGCTGGCCGCCCGCCGGCTGCGCCTGGACCGGCTGCCGGAGCGGCAGCGCGACCGGATCCGGCTCTGGCAGTCCGCCCTCACCTACCGGGACGACCGGCTGCGCGGCTACGACGCGGCGGTGCTGATGGAGGTGATCGAGCATCTCGACCCGCCCCGGCTGCCGGCGCTGGAGGACGCGGTGCTGGGCCATGCCCGGCCGGGCACCGTGGTGGTGACCACGCCGAACGCCGAGTACAACGTCCGCTACGAGGGACTGCCGGCGGGGCGGTTCCGGCACGCCGACCACCGCTTCGAGTGGACCCGCGCCGAGTTCGCCGCCTGGGTCGAGCGGGTGACCGCGACGTACGGCTACACCGCCACGATCGGCGGCGTCGGGGAGGAGGACCCGGAGGTGGGCGCCCCCACCCAGTTGGCTGTCCTGACCACGATCGAAAACACCACGACCGAGAACGCCACGACCGACCGGAAGGAGGAGCGATGACCACCCTCGACATCCCCGAGCTGGCCCTGGTGGCGCTGGTCGGCGTCTCCGGATCGGGCAAGTCGACCTTCGCCCGCCGGCACTTCCTGCCCAGCCAGGTGCTCTCCTCGGACATGTTCCGGGCGATGGTCGCCGACGACGAGAACGACCAGTCCGCCTCCGCCGACGCGTTCGAGGCGCTGCACCACATCGCCGCCACCCGGCTGCGTCGGGGCCGGCTGACGGTGGTCGACGCGACCAACCTCCAGTCGCACGCGCGGGCCGGACTGGTCCGGGTGGCCCGGGAGCACGACGTGCTGCCGGTGGCGATCGTGCTGGACGTGCCGGAGGCACTGGCCTGGGAGCGGACCGAGGGGCGGGCCGACCGGACCTTCGGCCGGCAGGTGCTGACCCGGATGCAGCGGGACCTGCGCCGGACGTACGGGCTGCTGGCCCGGGAGGGCTTCCGCAAGGTGCACGTGCTGCGCGGCGTCGAGGAGATCGAGGCCGCGGAGATCCGGTACGAGAAGCTCTTCAACGACCGGCGGGAGCTGACCGGGCCGTTCGACATCGTCGGTGACGTGCACGGCTGCCGGGAGGAGCTGGAGGCGCTGCTGCTCCGGCTCGGCTGGTCGCTGCGCCGCGACGACGCGGGCCGCCCGGTGGACGCGGTGCACCCGGCTGGTCGTACCGCTGTCTTCGTGGGTGACCTGGTGGACCGCGGCCCGGACTCCCCCGGCGTGCTCCGCCTGGTGATGGGGATGGTGGCGGCCGGGCACGCGATCTGCGTGCCGGGCAACCACGAGCAGAAGCTGCTGCGCAAGCTGCGCGGCCGGGACGTGCGGCTCACCCACGGCCTGGCCGAGACGATGGCCCAGCTGGAGTCGGAGCCGGCGGAGTTCGTCGCGGAGGTCTCCGCCTTCGTCGACGGCCTGGTCAGCCACTTCGTGCTGGACGGCGGCCGGCTGGTGGTCGCGCACGCCGGCCTGAAGGAGGCCTACCAGGGCCGCGCGTCCGGCCGGGTCCGCGCGTTCGCGCTCTTCGGGGAGACCACCGGGGAGACCGACGAGTACGGCCTGCCGGTGCGCTACCCGTGGGCGCGCGACTACCGGGGCTCGGCCATGGTCGTGTACGGCCACACGCCGACCCCGGAGCCGGAGTGGGTGAACAACACCATCTGCATCGACACCGGCTGCGTCTTCGGCGGCCGGCTCACCGCCCTGCGCTACCCGGAGAAGGAACTGGTCGCCGTGCCGGCGGGCAAGGAGTGGTACGCCCCGGTCCGCCCGCTGGTCAGCGCCCCCGCCCGACCGGACACGGTGCTGGACCTGACGGACGTCACCGGCCGCCGGCACCTCGAGCACGCGTACGGGACGCTGACCGTGCCGGCGGAGAACGCCGCCGCCGCGCTGGAGGTGATGAGCCGGTTCGCGGTCGACCCGGGCCGGCTGGTCTGGCTGCCGCCGACCATGGCGCCCTGCTCCACCGCCACCGTCGAGGGCTTCCTGGAGCACCCGGCGCAGGCGTTCGAGGACTACCGGGCCGCGGGCGTGGACCGGGTGGTCTGCGAGGAGAAGCACATGGGCTCGCGGGCGGTGGTGCTGGTGGAGCGGGAGCCCACCGGTGGGCCGTTCGGCGGCGGCGTGGTGCACACCCGCACCGGCCGGCCGTTCTTCGGCGCGCCGCTCGACGAGCAGTTGCTGGCCCGGGTACGCGCGGCGGTGACCGCCGCCGGCCTCTGGGCCGAGCTGGGCACCGACGCGCTGCTGCTCGACTGCGAGCTGCTGCCCTGGTCGGCGAAGGCGGGCGGGCTGATCCGCGAGCAGTAC
>NZ_JAEVHN010000117.1:0-13196 GCF_016803375.1 Micromonospora sp. 4G55 | reverse complement strand
TGACGTTCATGTCCCCTCCCCCTCTTCGTCCGTCCCTCTGCCGTCCCCCGGCGTCGACCTAGGGTCCACTGTGGAACCCGGCGTCGACCCCGTCCCCGGCCGTCGCGCTTGTTGACGTTCATGTCCCCTCCCCCTCTTCGTCCGTCCCTCTGCCGTCCCCCGGCGTCGACCTAGGGTCCACTGTGGAACCCGGCGTCGACCCCGTCCCCGGTTGGTGCATCGCCTTGACCCGGCGGCGGTACCGTTCGCGGTCGGTCCGCCCCTGCTGCTCGGTGGCCGGGTCGAGTCGCTCCGCGGCCCGCAGGCGCACCGAGGCGGCGCGCGGGTTCACGGCGACCTCCGCCTCCCCGGGAAGCTCGGCGCCCCGGCTGAGCAGCCGGAACGTCGGGCCCGATCCGGGAAGTTCCACCGGAAGGTCGACCGGGCCCTTGCTGCGGACCCGGTCGGCGAGCGCCTGCTTGGTGAGCCGGTCCTCCAGCGAGTGGTAGGACAGGACCACCATGCGGCCGCCCACGTTGAGCTTGTCCAGAGCGGCCGGCAGCGCCGTCTCCAGCGCTGCCAGCTCCCTGTTTACCTCGATCCGTAAAGCCTGAAACGTTCTCTTGGCCGGGTGTCCACCCGTTCGCCGGGCTGGTGCCGGAATGCTCTCCCTGACCAGCTCGGCGAGCCGGGCCGAGGAGGTGATCCGGCCGCGCTCGCGCTCCCGGATGATCGCCGAGGCGATCCGCCCGGCGAACTTCTCCTCGCCGTAGACCCGCAGCACCCGGGCCAGGTCCGGGTGGGCGTAGGTGTTGACCACCTCCTCGGCGGTCACCCCCCGGGTCTGGTCCATCCGCATGTCCAGCGGCGCGTCCTGGGCGTACGCGAACCCGCGGTCGGGCGCGTCCAGCTGCAACGAGGAGACCCCCAGGTCGAACAGGATCCCGTCGATGCCCGGATAGCCGAGCTGCTCCAGCACCTCGGGCAGCTCGTCGTAGACGGCGTGCACCAGGTGGGTCCGGTCGGCGAAGCGGGCCAGCCGGACCCGCGCGTGGGCGAGGGCCTCGGTGTCCCGGTCCAGGCCGATCAGCACCGTCCGCGGGTGCCGCTCCAGCACCGCCTCGGCGTGCCCGGCCAGCCCCAGCGTCGCGTCGACGTGCACCGTCCGGTCACCCCGGTCCAGCGCGGGGGCCAGCAACTCGAGACACCTCTCGAGCAGCACCGGCACGTGCGTGCCGCGTAGCTCCCCCATGTCGACCCCCACTGGTTGAAAGTTCCGTTCGGTCCTGCGACCCTGCTCGTCGGACGACGCCGTGCCGTCGTACCGCCAGATCCCCATCCGCTCCCGCTTCGCCTCCCGAGGCCGCGGCCCCGGAGACTGATCGTGCGCCTGGCACCGGGGAAGGGGTGCCAGGAACTCGAAAGCGGCTGGAGATCTCGCAGTACGTCGGGCGTCGTCACGCCCTACAGGCCGCCGGGCAGCACCCCCTCCTCGATGTCGGCGAAGTCGTCTTCGCTCTCGGCGAGATAGGTCTCCCAGGCCGCCTTGTCCCAGATCTCCACCCGGGTGCTCGCCCCGATCACCACCAGGTCCCGGTCGAGCGCGGCGTACGACCGGAGGTGGGCCGGGATGGTGACCCGTCCCTGCTTGTCGGGGACCTCGTCGTGCGCGCTGGCGAAGAAGACCCGGCTGTAGGCCCGGGCCGCCTTGTGCGTCATGGGCTGCGCGCGCAACTGGTCGGCGATCCGCTGGAACTCGGGCGTGGGGAAGACGTAGAGGCAGCGCTCCTGCCCTTTGGTGATCACGACACCCCCCGCCAGCTCGTCCCGGAACTTCGCCGGAAGGATCAACCGGCCTTTGTCGTCCAGGCGCGGAGTGTGGGTGCCGAGGAACATCGGCCCTACCCCCTCGCCCTTTTAGCGGCGTTCGCGGCGCCGCTGACCCCCCGGGCCGGTGGGCCCTCCCGGCCTCACCATCGCGCCCCACTCTACTCCACTTCCCTCCACCTGCAACCAGAAACGCCCGCGTGGCGCGCCGCTCCGCCGGGCAAAAGCGCACGTCAGGAGGGGTGGAGCGGAGTGGAGGGCCGGAGCGCCCCCGGAGCCGCGTCCGCTACCCGACATCGGTCGACTCCGACCGGCGGAGCGCGGGGCGACCGGACGCCCGAGAAGGATCCGGCCGAACGGTTCGCCGTCGGCGGCGATCTGGTGGGCGGGCCGGTCCGGTAACCTCGCTCGGGTGACGGACGCGAAGATGCCCCTGCGGGCAAAGGTGGCCAGCTCCGTGTCCCGGACGGCCGCGGCCCTGTCGCGCGCCGCCGGCCGGGGCGACGGCTCGGTGATCGGCGGCTGGATCGGGCTGAAGATCGATCCTGACCTGCTCGCCCACCTCTCCGCCGGCCGCGCCATCGCGCTGGTCTCCGGCACCAACGGCAAGACCACCACCACCCGGCTCGCCGCCGCCGCCGTCGGGGTGCTCGGCCGGGTGGCCACCAACTCCTTCGGCGCCAACATGCCGACCGGCCACACCTCCGCCCTGGCCAAGGCCGGCAGCACCCCGTACGCGGTGCTGGAGGTCGACGAGCACTACCTCGCGCAGGTGCTGGAGGCCACCGAGCCGCACGTGGTGGCGCTGCTCAACCTCTCCCGCGACCAGCTGGACCGGGCCAAGGAGGTCGCCATGATGGCGCAGCTCTGGCGCGTGGCGCTGGTCCGGCACGCCGACCTGCGGGTGGTGGCCAACGCCGACGACCCGATGGTGGTCTGGGCGGCCACCCCGCCGGCCGACCCGGCGCGCGGGGTCAACCCGCCGCACGTCACCTGGTTCAGCGCCGGCCAGCGCTGGCACGACGACTCCTGGGTCTGCCCGGAGTGCGGCTCCACCATCCAGCGCTCAGGAGAGCAGTGGTGGTGCACCGGCTGCCCGCTGCGCCGGCCCGAGCCGCAGTGGACCGTGGAGGACGACGGCGTCCTCGACCCCACCGGCGCCTGGCACAAGGTGGCCCTCCAGCTTCCCGGCAAGGTCAACATCGGCAACGCGGCCACCGCGCTGGCCGTCGCCGCCGAGTTCGGGGTACGCCCCGTCGACGCGGTCTCCCGGCTGGGCTCGGTGACCTCGGTCGCCGGCCGCTACGCCCAGGTCGACCGGGACGGGCGCAACATCCGGCTGCTGCTGGCCAAGAACCCGGCCAGCTGGCTGGAGGCGTTCGACATGGCCGACGTGGCGCCGACGCTGCTCTCCATCAACGCCCGCGACCCCGACGGGCTGGACACCTCCTGGCTCTTCGACGTCGACTTCGCCCCGCTGCGCGGCCGGCAGGTGCTGATCACCGGCGACCGGGCGTACGACCTGGCGGTCCGGCTCGACGTCAACGCCGTGCCGTTCCAGCACGTGCGGACGTTCGACGAGGCGGTCCGGGCGGTCCCGCCGGGCCGGCTGGAGGTCATCGCGAACTACACCGCCTTCCAGGACATCCGAGCGGAGTTGGACCGTGTCAACTGAGAGCCTGCGCATCGTCTGGATCTACCCCGACCTGCTCTCCACCTACGGCGACCGGGGCAACCTGCTGATCCTGGCCCGCCGGGCTCAGCTGCGCGGGATGCCGGTCGAGGTCATGGAGGTCCGCTCCGACCAGCGGCTGCCCGCGACCGCCGACATCTACCTGATCGGCGGCGGCGAGGACGGCCCGCAGGCGCTCGGCGCCCAGCGGCTGATCGCCGACGGCGGCCTGCACCGGGCGGTCGCCCAGGGCTCGGTGGTCTTCGGCGTCTGCGCCGGCTACCAGCTGCTCGGCACCTCCTTCTTCGCCAAGGGCACCAAGTGCACCGGGCTGGAACTGCTCGACCTCTCCTCCGACCGCGGCCCGACCCGGGCCGTCGGCGAACTGGCCGGCGAGATCGACCCGCGGCTCGGCGTACCGGTGCTGTCCGGGTTCGAGAACCACGGCGGGCGCACCCACCTCGGCCCCGGCGTCTCGCCGCTGGCCCGGGTCACCGCCGGGGTCGGCAACGACGGCGCCACCGAGGGCGCCTGGCGCGGCAAGCTGCTCGGCACGTACTCGCACGGGCCGGCGCTGGCCCGCAACCCGGCCCTGGCCGACCTGCTGCTGCGCTGGGCCACCGGGGTGCACCAGCTTCCGCCGCTGGACGACACCTGGGCCGACCGGCTCCGCTCCGAGCGCGCGCCGCGGTGGCCGCCGCCGACCGGGCATGATCCACGCCGTCCGGCGGCTGCTCGGCCAGCCGTCCGGGCGTCGCTTCGCCGCGCTGCTGCTCCTGCTCGCCGGCTTCGGGGTGCTGCTGCTGGTGGCGCCCCGGCCGGACGTCGCCCGGCTGCCGCGTCTCGCCGACTCCCTGGGCGGGTACGCCCGCTCGCGGCGATCGCCGCCGGGGCGGTGCTGCTGGTCGCGCTGGTCCCCCGGACCTTCGTCACGCTCGCCTCCGGCGCCATCTTCGGCCCCCTGGAGGGTGCCGCGTACGCGCTCGGCGCGGCCCTGCTCGCCGCGGCGATCGGCTTCGCGGTCGGCCGGGTGCTGGGCCGGGAGTTCGTCGCGGAACGGGTCCGGGGCCGGCTGGCCCGGCTCGACGGCTGGTTCGCCCGGCAGAGCGTGCTGGGGGTGATCACCGTCCGGCTGCTGCCGATCGCCGGCTTCGGCCTGGTCAGCTACGGCTACGGCACCACCGGCGCGCGGGTGCTGCCGTTCCTCGCCGGCAGCGTGCTCGCCTCCGCCCCGACCGCGTTCGGCTACGCCGCGATCGGCGCGGCGGTCAGCTCGCCCGGCGAGGTCAACTGGTACGCCGCCGCCCCCCGCCAGCCTCGGCCTGATCGCCAGCGCCGTGCTGATCCACCGCTGGTGGCGCGCGGAACGGCAGCGCCGGCGCGGTGCGACGGAGTCGCGACCGTGACGGGTGGGAACCGGCCGCCGCGCCGAAGTGACCGGCGCCGACGGCAGCCCGCCGAGGTGGGCGGCGCCGACGGGCCAACCGTCGGAGGCGGCCGGCGCCGACGGGCCAACCGTCGGGGTGGCCGGCGCCGGCGACTGGGCCGGCGAGGAGGTGCTAGGCGGCGGGTTCGCCGCCGAGGAGGTGCTGGCCGGCGGGTTCGACGGGGAGGAGGTGCTGGCCGGCGGGTTCATCGCCGAGGTGGTCCGGATCGGCGACACCGTCCGCCGCACTCCCCCGGCCAACGCCGGGTTCGTCACCGCCCTGTTGGCGCACCTGGACCGGGTCGGCGCGCAGGTGGCGCCCCGGTTCCTGAGCACCGACGAGCGGGGCCGGCAGGTGCTCAGCCACCTCGCCGGGCGGGTGCCGTGGCGAGAACGGGAGGCCCCGGCCTTCTTCTCCGACGCCGCGCTGACCCGGCTGGCCGAAATGATCCGGGCCCTGCACGACGCCTGTGCCGACACCGGCCTGGCCGGCGGCGCGGAGACGGTCTGCCACCGCGACCTGTCGCCGAAGAACACCGTGTACCGGGACCTGCCCGCCGGCCTGCTGCCGGTGGCGTTCCTCGACTGGGACCTCGCCGCGCCGGGCCGCCGGATCGACGACGTGGCGTTCGCCGCGTGGCACTGGGGGGAGCTGGGCGAGGGCGCCGACCCGGCCGAGCTGGGCCGGCGCTGCCGGCTGCTCTGCGACGCCTACGACGCGGCCGCCGCCGGACCGGATCCGGTACCGCTCCCCCGGGATGAGCTGGTCACCGTCATGCTCGACCAGATCGAGGGCACCTGGCGGGGCATCGACGCCGACGCGGACCGGGACGAGCCCGGCATGCGCCGGCTGCGCGCGGCCGGCGCGGTCGACGGGGTACGCCGCTGGCAGGACTGGCTGCGCACCCACCGGCGCACCGTGGAATCGACCCTGCACGCCTGAGGTCCGCTGCGCCGCCGGCCGGGTCCGGCACCGGCGTGTCGCAGCCCGGAACGAAGGTGGCCGACGAGCGTGATGACTGTGAGGCATATTTATGCCGCACAGTCATCACGCTCTTTCTGGCGAGCGCCGCCACGGACATCACGCTCCGTGCCCTAACCTCCCGGGCGGCGAGCCCCCCAACTCGACGTGCGCCACCACGCGCAGCACCGGCCGCATCCCAGCCGCCCCCGCTGGCGATGCCCATCTCGGCGTGCGCCCCCACGGGAGGCACGCTCCACGTCGCGGCCGCACGGGGTGGCGAACCTCGCTGCCGAGGTTCTTCCCCGGTGACCCGGGGGCCGGCGCGCCATGCCGGACCGCCGTCAGCGGAACGAGTCAGTCGGACGGGTGGACCAGCCTCGCCTCGTAGGCGGCGATCACCAGGTGCACCCGGTCGCGGGCGCCGAGCTTGGTGAAGAGCCGGGCCACGTGCGCCTTGGCGGTGGCCGCGCTGATCACCAGCTCGGCGGCGATCTCGGCGTTCGACATCCCCCGCCCGACCAGGGTCAGGACCTCCCGTTCCCGGTCGGTCACCCCGGCCAGGGCCCGCGGCCGGACCGGCGGGCCGGGCCGGCGGACGAACTCGGCGATGAGCCGGCGGGTGACACCGGGCGCGATAAGCGCGTCCCCGGCGGCCACCACCCGGATCGCGCCGAGGATGTTGTCGAGGGCCATGTCCTTGACCAGGAACCCGCTGGCGCCGGCCCGCAGCGCGGCGTGCACGTGCTCGTCGTCGTCGAACGTGGTGAGCACCAGGACGCGGGTCGGCCCGCCGTGCGCGGTGATCGCCCGGGTGGCCTGGATGCCGTCCGTGCCGGGCATCCGCAGGTCCATCAGCACCACGTCGGGCGCGACCTCGCGGGCCAGCCGCACGGCCTCGGCGCCGGTGCCGGCCTCACCGACGACGTCGATGCCCGGCGCGTCGGCGATGAGCACCCGCAGGCCGGCCCGGACCAGCGGCTGGTCGTCGGCGAGCAGCACCCGGACGGTCACCGGTCGGCCGCCGGCACCGGCAACCGGGCCGTCACCCGGAAGCCACCCTCGGGGCGCGGCCCGGCGCGGAACCGCCCGTCGAGCAGGGCGACCCGTTCCCGCATGCCGACGATGCCGTGCCCGTCGCCGGCGACCGGCCCGCCCCGGCCGTCGTCCACGACGGTCCACCACCACCTCGTCGGGGCCGTGCTCCACGGTCACCCGGCACCGGTCGGTGTCCGCGTGCCGGACCACGTTGGTGAGCGCCTCCTGCACGATCCGGAAGGCGGCGAGGCCGAGGTCGGCCGGCACCTCCACCGGCCGGCCGACCCGCCGCAGGTCCACCTGGACGCCCGCGTCGCCGGCGGCGGCGACCAGCCGGTCGAGGTCGTCCAGCCCGGGCGTCGGGTCCAGTGACGCCGACTCCGCGTCGGGGCGGCGCAGCGCGCCGAGGGTACGCCGCAGGCCGGCCAGGGTGTCCCGGCTGGTCGCCTCGATGATGGCGAGCGCCGCGCGCGCCTGCGCCGGCTGGGTGTCGATGACCCGGGCCCCGACGCGGCCTGGATGGCGATGACGCCGATGCTGTGCGCGACCATGTCGTGCAGCTCGCGGGCGATCCGCAGCCGCTCGGCGGTGACCGCCTCGGCGGCGGCGTGCGACCGCAGCGCCTCGGCGTGCCGGCGTCGGGTCCGGAGCGAGTCACCGACGGTCCAGGCGGCCACCACCGCCAGCACCGAGAGGGTGGCCCGGGCGACCGGGTCGGAGCCCAGGTTGAGGAAGCTGGCGCCGACCTGGACCAGGAGCACCACCGCGGCGGTGGGCAGCGACACCCGGCGCGGCCGGGTCGCGGCCACCACGCCGAGCGCGGCGTCGACGGCGAGGAACTGCAGCCGGAAGACGTCGTCGAGGTAGCCCTGGTCCCCACCGTTGACGGTGCCGCTGGCCAGGGCCGCCCCGGCCAGCATGAGGCCGAGGGCGGTCAGCGGCCGGCGCCGTAGCAGCACCGCGGGCAGGGCCACCACCAGCGCCGGCACCGCGTACCGCTCGGAAATCCACAGCTCGCCGAACCCCAGGCCGCCGCCGCTGTACCCGACCGTCGGGGCGTAGAGCCAGAGCACCGGCAGGACGGCCACCCCCGCCCAGGCCAGGACGGCCCGCACGGCGGGGGCGACGGCGCGCGGCCGGAGCGGGATGGCGTCCACCCGGACACCGTAGCCAGCCGCCCGCCGCCCGGACATCGGCCCACGGGCGTACGCCCCGGGGCGCGTGCCGGACCGGTGGAAGTGGCCCGTGGCGCGACGACCGGCCGTCCGCCGCGCGGCAGCGTGAACCGCATGATCGAGCTACGTGACCTGACGAAACGGTACGGCCGCACGACGGCCGTCGACCGGCTCACCCTCACCGTCCGGCCCGGACACGTGACCGGGTTCCTCGGGCCCAACGGCGCCGGCAAGTCCACCACCCTGCGGCTGGTCCTCGGCCTGCACCGGCCCACCAGCGGCACGGTCACCGTGGCCGGGACGCCGTTCGCCGACCGTCCGCGCGGGCTGCGGCACGTCGGCGCGCTGCTGGACGCGGGCGACGTGCACGGCGGGCGCAGCGCGCTGGCGCATTTGCCGGCGCTGGCCCGCAGCAACGGCATCCCCCGCGCCCGGGCGGTCGAGGTGCTGCGGGAGGTGGGGCTGGCCGACGTCGGCCGGCGGCGGATCGGCGCCTTCTCCCTCGGCATGCGGCAGCGGCTCGGCATCGCCGCCGCGCTGCTCGGCGACCCGCCGGTGCTGCTCTTCGACGAGCCCTTCAACGGCCTGGACCCGGAGGGGGTGCGCTGGGTGCGGGCGCTGTTCCGCCGGTTGGCCGCCGAGGGCCGCACGGTGCTCGTCTCCAGCCACCTGATGAGCGAGATGGCGCAGACCGCCGACCACCTGGTGGTCATCGGCCGGGGCGAGCTGATCGCCGACGAGAGCCTGGCGGGGTTCGCCGCCCGCGTCGGCCCGGCCGGCGTCACCGTCCGGACACCGGACCCGGCGGCGCTGACCACGGTGCTGCGCGCCGAGGGCGGCGCCGTCCACGCCGCGGCGGACGGGTCGCTGGTCGTCGGGGGCCTGACCGCCGCCCGGATCGGCGACCTGGCGTACGCGGGCGGGCTCCCGCTGCACGAACTTGCCCCGCACACCGTCTCCCTCGAGGAGGCGTTCATGGACCTGACCGCCGACCGCGTCGACTATCCCGCCGGAGGCCGCCGATGAGCACCGCCACCCGTCCCGCCCGCACCGCCCACCGCACCGCCACACCGCCGGCCCGGTTCCGCGACCTGCTCGCCGCCGAGTGGATCAAGCTGTGGTCGCTGCGCTCGACCCGGTGGACGCTGCCGCTGGTCTGCCTGTTCGTCGTCGGGGTGAGCGTCAACGCCAGCCTCGCCGACCACCGCAACTGGCCGATGTACCCGGACGGGCGGCGCGAGATGTTCCACCGCTACGGACCGGTGCGGGACGCCTTCCCGGAGGCCGGCTATCTGCTGCTGATGCTCGCCGCCACCACCGTCGGCGCGCTGACCCTCGTCGGCGAGTACCAGAGCGGACTGATCCGCACCACATTCGCCGCCGTCCCCGCCCGCCGGTCGGTGGTGGCGGCGAAGGCCGCGGTGCTGACCGCGGTCATGCTCGTGCTGGGCCTGGTCACCGCGGCCACCTCGTTCTGGGTGTCGCAGGCGATCCTGTCCGGACGTGACGCCGGCTGGTCGGTCGGCGAGCCGGGCGTGGCGCGCGCCGTCCTGGCCAGCGCGCTGCTCGTACCGGTCTGCGCGCTGCTCGGGATGGGTCTGGGCGCGGTCATCCGGCACGCCGCCGGGACGGTCGTCGCGGCCACCTCGGTGCTCGTGCTGCTGCCGCTGGTCGTCGACAGCGACAGGTACCGGTGGATCGCCGAAGTCCGCCACGCACTGCCCGTCGCGGCCTGGCAACGGCTGATCGAGGTGCACCCCGACATCATCAACCCGGACCCTTTCCCGGCCACCGTCACCGGCTCCTGGCTGACCTTCGCCGCCTGGTCCCTCGCCGCGACCCTGGTCGCCCTCGTCGCGGTCCACCACCGCGAACCCTGAGCCACCCACCTTCCGAATGCGCCCACTTCTACAGTGAAAGAGTGGCTGTTCCGCGCGGAACAGCCACTCTTTCCGGGAAACTGCGGGCTCGCGGCCCAGGGGTCAGGCGACGACGGAGACCATGCGGCCCTTCACGACGATGACCTTGCGGGGTTCCTTGCCGGCCAGCGGGCCGCGACCGCCTCCAGGGCGGCCGCGCGGACGGTCTCCTCGGACGCGTCGGCGGGGACCTCGACCCGGCCCCGGACCTTGCCGTTGATCTGCACCGGGTACGTGACCGTCTCGGCGACCAGCAGCGCCGGGTCGGCGGTCGGGAAGTCCGCGTACGTCAGCGAGGTCTCGTGCCCCATCCGCCGCCACAGCTCCTCGGCCACGTGCGGGGCGAACGGCGCCAGCATCAGCACCAGCGGCTCGGCCACCTCGCGCGGGGTCTCCGACAGCCGGGTCAGCCCGTTGGTCAGCTCGATCAGCTTGGCGATCGCGGTGTTGAACCGGATCGCCTCCATGTCACCGCGGACCCCGTCGACCACCTTGTGCAGCAGCCGCCGGGTCGCCTCGTCGGCCGGGGCCTCGGTGACCCGCAGCGCGCCGGTCTGCTCGTCGACGATCGCCCGCCAGACCCGCTGCAGGAACCGGTACGACCCGACGACCGCCCGGGTCTCCCACGGGCGGGACACCTCCAGCGGGCCCATCGACATCTCGTAGACCCGGAACGTGTCGGCGCCGTACGCGGCGCACATCTCGTCGGGCGTGACGACGTTCTTCAGGGACTTGCCCATCTTGCCGTACTCGCGGTTGACCCGGGTGTCGCCCAGGTAGAAGCCGCCGTCGCGCTCGGTGACGTCCTCGGCCGGCACGTAGGCGCCCCGGGCGTCGGTGTACGCGTACGCCTGGATGTAGCCCTGGTTGAACAGCTTGCGGAACGGCTCGAACGACGAGACGTGGCCCAGGTCGTACAGCACCTTGTGCCAGAAGCGGGCGTACAGCAGGTGCAGCACGGCGTGCTCGGCGCCGCCGACGTACATGTCGGTGCCGCCGCAGTCGCCCTCGCCGCGCGGGCCCATCCAGTACCGCTCGTTCTCCGCGTCGACGAACCGCTCGGAGTTGGTCGGGTCCAGGTAGCGCAGCTCGTACCAGCAGGAGCCGGCCCACTGCGGCATCACGTTGGTCTCGCGGGTGTAGCGCTTCGGGCCGTCACCCAGGTCCAGCTCGACCTCGACCCAGTCGCGCCGCCGCGACAGCGGGGTCTCCGGGTTGCTGTCGGCGTCGTCGGCGTCGAAGGTGCGCGGCGAGAAGTCGTCCACCTCGGGCAGCTCGACCGGCAGCATCTCCTCGGGCAGCGCGATCGCCGCGCCGGTCTCGTCGTACACGATCGGGAACGGCTCGCCCCAGTAGCGCTGCCGGGAGAACAGCCAGTCGCGCAGCCGGTAGGTGATCGCGCCGGCGCCGTGCCCGTTGGCCTCCAGCCACTCGATGATCGCCGCCTTGGCGTCGGCGACCCCCAGGCCGTTCAGGTCCAGGCCGCGGTCGGGCGCGGCGCTGTTGATCGCCGGGCCGTCCCCGGTGTACGCCTTGCCGTCGAAGCCCTCCGACGGCTGCACGGTGCGCACGATCGGCAGCTCGAAGACCTCGGCGAACGCCCAGTCCCGCTCGTCCTGCGCGGGCACCGCCATGATCGCACCGGTGCCGTAGCCGGCCAGCACGTAGTCGGCGATGAAGATCGGGACCTGCCCGCCGGTGACCGGGTTGACGGCGTACGCGCCGACGAAGACACCGGTCTTCTCCTTCGTGTCGGCCTGCCGCTCGACGTCGGTCTTGGCCGCCGCCGCCTTCCGGTACGCCTCCACCGCCGCGCGCGGGTTGGCGTGCCCACCGGTCCAGGCGTCCTTCGTCCCCGCCGGCCAGGCCGCCGGCACCAGCGCGTCGACCAGCTCGTGCTCCGGGGCCAGCACCATGTAGGTGGCGCCGAAGATGGTGTCCGGGCGGGTCGTGAACACCCGGATCGGCTCCCGCTCGGTGGGGAAGTCGATGTGGGCGCCCTGGGAGCGGCCGATCCAGTTGCGCTGCATCAGCTTGATCGGCTCGGGCCAGTCCAGGGTGTCCAGGTCGTCCAGCAGCCGGTCGCCGTACGCGGTGATCCGCATCATCCACTGCTTCAGGTTGCGCTTGAAGACCGGGAAGTTGCCCCGCTCGGAGCGGCCGTCGGCGGTGACCTCCTCGTTGGCCAGCACGGTGCCCAGCCCGGGGCACCAGTTCACCGGGGCCTGCGAGACGTACGCCAGCCGGTGGTCGTCGACGATCTGCCGCCGCTCGGCCACGGTCAGCTCGGCCCAGGACGGCCGTCCGGGGTGGGGCGGTTGCCGCCCTCGAACTCGGCGATCAGCTCCGCGATCGGGCGGGCCCTGCGCACGTCCGGGTCGTACCAGGAGTTGAAGATCTGCAGGAAGATCCACTGGGTCCAGCGGTAGAAGTCGGTGTCGATGGTCGCCACCGAGCGGCGCTCGTCGTGGGCCAGCCCCAGCCGGCGCAGCTGCGCCTTGTACCGCTCGATGTTCGCCACCGTGGTGGTACGCGGGTGGGTGCCGGTCTGCACCGCGTACTGCTCGGCGGGCAGGCCGAACGCGTCGAAGCCCATGGCGTGCAGCACGTTGCGCCCGGCCATCCGCTGGTAGCGGGCGAAGCAGTCGGTGCCGATGTAGCCCAGCGGGTGGCGACGTGCAGGCCGCGCCGACGGGTACGGGAACATGTCCAGCACGTACAGCTTCTCCGCGCCGGCCCGCGGGTGGTCCGGGTCGGCCAGCGGGCCGGTCGGGTTCGGGGCGTGGAAGGTGCCCTCGCGCGCCCAGACGTCCTGCCAACGGGTTTCGATCTCGTCGGCCAGGGCCGCGGTGTACCGGTAGGGGGGAATGTCGCCCGCCGGTGCGGCTGCCTCACTCATGGCGTCTCCTCGCTTCGCTCGTCGCCGCCGGCCGTGCGCGGCCGGGCTGGGTGCTGACCTCGCTCGGCGTGGTCATGGGTCGGGTATGGGGAGTGGATCCGCTCTCGGTGCGGCCCGTCCGGGCCGGGCGGGGCCCGAGGCCACGCGGCCGCGAGGGCACAAAAAAGCCCCTCGCGCAGGAGGGGGCCGCCGTGCTGTCGCGCGTCAGCGCATCAGCAGGCCCGGTAAGAAGCAGGAAGACTCCGGCCCAGTGACCGGGCAGTGTGACCCCGCCCGCCGGCGCGCGGGTGGCCCGCCACC
>NZ_JAEVHN010000116.1:0-13196 GCF_016803375.1 Micromonospora sp. 4G55 | reverse complement strand
GTCGGCGGGGAAGCCGGTCGGGGCGGGGCCGCCGCCCGGCTCGGCCACTGAGCGTGGCCGCGCCGCGCTACCGCCGGAGCCACCTCGCAGCGGATCTGCCAGCGACCGCCGAACTCCTCGTAGAGCGCGTCGGACAGCACGGAGATGTGGTTGCCCATCATCTGGGCGAGGACCGGCGACTTGACGGTCAGCACCACGGTGTCGCCGTCCACGTCGCGGACCACGGCGTCGCGCATCAGCGCCGCCGCGGGCTTCTTGATCCGGTTGACCTTGGCGACGATGTCCGGCCAGGCACGGCGTACCGCGACCGCATCCAGGGCACCCGAGGAGCTGCTGCCCGGGCGGGGCGGCGCGGGGGTGGCCGGGTCGGGCATCACCGCGTCCGGCGGCACCCGACGGGGCGTGGCCGGCGGGGTCACCGGCTCCGCCGCGGGGGCGGCCGCCGGCACGGAGACGTCCCGCGATTCGACGACGGGGGTCGGCGCGCTCGGAGTGGCGGGTGCGGGCTCGGGGCGTACCTGGGAAGCGGGGGCGACCGGCGCGGGGCCGGCGGCGGCCGACGGCAGCTCGGCGCCACCCAGCGTGAGCCGGCGCTCCATCCGTTCCAGGCGCTGGAGCAGGCCGCCGGTGGTGTCGTCGGCGCCGGGCAGCATCATCCGGGCGCAGATCAGCTCCAGCAGCAGCCGGGGCGCGGTGGTGCCGCGCATGTCGACCAGGCCGTTGTGCACGATGTCGGCGCAGCGGGACAGGGTGCCCGGGCCGAGCCGCTGGGCCTGGGCGGCCATCCGATCGACGTGGTCGGTCGGACCGTCGATCAGACCCTTGGCCGCGGCGTCGGGGACCTGCTGGAGCACGATCAGGTCGCGCAGGCGTTCCAGCAGGTCGGAGGCGAATCGGCGCGGGTCGTGCCCGGCCTCCGCCACCCGGTCGACGGTGGCGTACGCGGCGGCGCCGTCCCCGGCGGCCAGCGCGTCGCACATCTCGTCGATCAGCGCGGAGTCGGTGACGCCGAGCAGCGCGGCGGCCCGGGCGTAGGTGACGCCCTCCGGGCCGGCGCCCGCGATGAGCTGATCGAGCACGGAGAGGCTGTCCCGGGCGCTGCCGCCGCCGGCGCGCACCACCAGCGGGAAGACCGCCGGCTCGACGGTGACGCCCTCGGCCTCGGCGAGCTGTTCGAGGTACGGCCGGAGCGTCTTCGGCGGGATCAGCCGGAACGGGTAGTGGTGGGTCCGCGACTTGATCGTGCCGAGGACCTTCTCCGGCTCAGTGGTGGCGAAGATGAACTTGACGTACTCCGGCGGCTCCTCGACCAGCTTGAGCAGGGCGTTGAAGCCGGCCGACGAGACCATGTGCGCCTCGTCGATGACGTAGATCTTGAAGCGGCTGCTGGCCGGCGCGAAGAACGCCTTCTCGCGCAGCTCGCGGGCGTCGTCGACGCCACCGTGGCTGGCCGCGTCGATCTCGATCACGTCGATCGAGCCGGCGCCGTCGGTGGCCAGCGAACGGCAGGACGCGCAGGTGCCGCAGGGCTCCGGGGTGGGGCCCTGCTCGCAGTTGAGCGAGCGGGCCAGGATGCGGGCGCTGGAGGTCTTGCCGCAGCCCCGGGGGCCGGAGAAGAGGTAGGCGTGGTTGAGCCGCCCGCTGCGCAGCGCCTGCGACAGCGGCTCGGTGACGTGCTCCTGCCCGATGATCTCGGCGAAGGTGCGCGGCCGGTACTTGCGGTAAAGGGCCAGTGCCACCCGTACCGCCTCCTCTCGACCGAGCCATTCTGCGCCGGTCAGGCGCGGGTGACCACCCACCACCCCGTGACCCGACCCGCAGGTACGGTACCGGCGCCCGGAGACAAAAAGGCCTCCCGTGCACCCGGCAGAGCTCGCTTATCCTTGCTGCCTTCCGGCCCTGGGGAGGTTCACGAGGTACCGCCGCACGGGAGGTGACACCAAGCCTACCCGACCCCGCGTGGATCTTCGGGGGGTGGTGGGGTGGATGGACCGGCCGGGACCTGTATTCTGGCTCGCGGAGGATTCGCCTAGAGGCCTAGGGCGCACGCTTGGAAAGCGTGTTGGGTTAACACCCTCACGAGTTCGAATCTCGTATCCTCCGCTCTCTTGAGCAGCGAGAACGCCCGGTCGATCCGCAGGGATCGGCCGGGCGTTCCGCTTTCCGGCGCGCCCCGACGCCGCAGGTCGGACCGGACTCGGGTGAGCCGGCTCACGCGCCCTGTCGTCGTTCGGAGCCGGGACGACTAGGCGTCGAGCGGGTGCCCGAGGAGCCGGAGGCGTCCGCCGGATTCGATTGCCTGTGCTGCCGCACCCGACGGCTTGCGTTCCGCCTGGTCCTCGAACGAGGCAAGGAACTCCGTGGCGAAGTCGAGTCGGGGGTACCGGTCGAGCACGCCTTTCCTGTTGGCCTCGGAGAATTCCTCAGGACGTCGTCCTGCCACGTCCCAGGCCGTCGCGACCTGCAGCAGGTGGGACTCGGCGTCCTCGGCGGCGGACACGTCGGCGCGCATGTGGGTGACGATGATGTGTTCCACGCGGGCCGCGCGGGCCTCGGGCCAGCCGGCGGCGACTCCGAATACCCACGCGAGGTGCCCGCCGGCCTCCTCGAACGGAAGCGAATGACTGTCGAACGGCTCGGTGAGCCCGGCATCGTGCAGGAGGGCCGAAACGTAGTAGAGCTCGTCATCGAAGGCGATTCCGTGTGCGCGGGCGTACATCACCCCCCACAGGTAGGACCGGATGGAGTGGTTGAGCAGCGCCGGCGAGCAGTAACGGGTGGCCACGGACAGCGCCGCCGTCCCCGCAGGCGTGTTGGGCAGTTCCGGCAATCCGGAAGGCTCAGGCATGAGTGGATCGTAGTTGGGACGCCTCTGACATCAGGACCGGTCGTTGTCGTGTTAATCCTGGTCACAGCACTGAAGCGGTCGTTGGGGGCGCCGATCAGCGCCGTTCGCGCTCCCACCGCAGCCGCTGAATGGCGCGCGTTCGTCGCCGGGTCCCCGAGCGGGCCTGACCGACCCGTCAACCATCGGGCCGGACCGCCCTCCGAACGACCGGACGGCCGATCCGCGAACCGAGCGACCGGACGCCCGCCAAAAGGAGTCGGCCCCCACACGCACCCGGGAGGCAGGCCCGTATCCGACCGGACACCGGCCGCGCGACCCGGCGGGTACCGTCCGGTGATCGGCGGCGGCAGCGGATCCGTCGTACACATGTTCCATCCACAGGCTGTGGATGCCGGAGGGCTCGGATGAGTTACCAGCTCAGCGCCGTCGTCGCGGATGTCGAGCTGCTCCGCGAGCAGACCGCCGAGCTGGACCACGCGGTCCTCGCCGCGCTCCGGCAGGACTTCGCGCTGCTGCCGGTGACCCCGCAGCTCGTGCAGGAGCTGACCGGCGCGCTGCCCGATTTCGCCACCGACGAGCCGAGCGCGGAGCAGCCGTTCCAGTTGCTCCTCTCGCCGGCGTTGACGGAGCTGCTGGCCCGCTGGTCACGGCGGGGGCCGGTGGCGTACCTGGAGGCGGAGTTCGCCGGGGGCCTCGGCTACCAGTCGGCGGTGGTGTGGCTGGGCGGCGAGGTGAGCTGGGGCCCGCGGGTCGACCGGCTCCTGGACGGACCACGGGCCGAGTGGCCGATCAACGCGGCGCTGGCCCGGTTGGGCGCCGAACCTGGCCCGTGGATCGACCCCTTCGCCGAACTGGGTCTGCACCTGGAGCGGCACACCGACGGTTGGCTGGCGCACGGACGGCGGGGCCTCTCCGCCGACTACTGGGACGAGCTGGCCGAGGAATGGGAATACCGGCAATCCGGCGAGGACCAGCAACCTGAGCGGCCCCGGTCCGTTGGGGACTGGGGGATTCCATGAAATTGCGACAATTCGTATTCATTGCCATGCTGCTGACGGCTGCCTCGATTTCGGGGAGCGGTGTCCGTCCACAGGGGCCGGACGTGCCGGCCCGACCGGTCGGCGACACCGAGGTGGTCCACCTGAGCGGCCTGGCCGAGATCGAGTTCGGCGACACCGAGCAGGAGTTGACCCGCCGCGGCGTGCTGCGCGCCGAGGTCGACGCCTGCGGACCGACGCGGCCGGGCACGGGGCGGCCAGCCCGATCTTCGTGGACGACCGGCTGGTGCTGCTCTGGCTGGACGACCCGATGAGCACGCCGGAGGGGATCACCGTCGGCACGCCGGTCGACGAGGTGCTGACCAGCTACCCGGAGGCGATCCGGCTCGACGCTCCACAGCGGACGTACCGGTTCGACGGACTGCTGGCCCGCGACGGCGACCGGGCGTACCTCTTCCTGCACGACGGCACCTCGGTCCGGGAGATCATCGCCGGGTACGCCGACTGGGCCCGCCGGCTCTTCGACGAGGGCTACGGCCCCTGCTGACACCGGATGTCGGGTCGACCGCAAGACGGATTGCCAGTTGATCGAGCCACCTGGGATCATCCCTCTCGCCGCGCACGTCGCGCGGCGTGTCACGGGGGAGTTGATGTTGGGCGGTTTCCTGTCCACGCGTCCGGGGTACCGGCCCCGGAGAGGCTTCGGCCTGCTGTCGGCGCTCGCGGCGGTCGCCGTGACGTCCTCCGTCCTGGTCGGACCCTCCGCACCACCGCCGGCCACGCCGGCTCCCGCCGGCGCCAGCACCACCCTGTCCCGCCCGGCCGCCACCGCGCCGGCGAGCACGTCGACCGCCGCGTCCGTCACGGCCCCGACCGGCCGGACGGCCACCGCCACCTCTACCGCCGGCTCAACGCCGACCGCGTCGCCCGCGCCGACGTCCACGTCCACCGCGACCGCCCAGCAGGCCGCCGGTGCGGTGGCGGAGCCGAGCCTGACCAGGTACGCCGAGGCGAAGGTCACGCAGCAGCGGGCCCCCCGCGTCCCTGTCTGCGGCGGCAAGCTGACCCTCGGCAAGGTGGAGGCCTGCCAGTCGATCACCGGCCAGCAGAAGAACATCTGGACGGTCACCACAACCGCCGACCAGGACACCCTGATCACCAAGCTCACCCGAGGCAGCGGTGACTACGCCAGCGCCCAGGTGACCAACGCCGCCGGCCAGTCCGTCTGTGCCTTCGGGATCGACTCGGGCACCTGCCGGCTCGGCCCCGCAGGCACCTACACGATCACCGTCATGCTGTACTCCCCGGACGACCGCGGCAACTACACGCTCGCGGTGGACTCGACGCGCATTCCGTCGGCGTGCGACGTCCTGCCGGGGAACTTCTTCTCCTTCGACTCCGCGGGAGCGACCGACACCGTGCCCTTCGGCGCGGCGATGAACTGCTACAGCTTCGACCAGCCGCTCAACTCGGTGCTGCGGGTGGTGACCGACCCGGATGGCGACCTCGACGTTCGGGGACAGATCCTGGACGCGCAGCACGAGCCGGTCTGCAACCTCCCCTACGGCAGCGGCGAGTGCTCGCTCAGCCGCCCGGGGCCGTACCGGCTGCTGATGTGGGAGTACTACGGCAAGGAGAGCCCCTACACGCTCAAGATGCGGCGGCTGTCGAACCCGGTGGGCTGCCCGGCCGTGCCGCTGGCGCCGTTCGGTGACCCCGGGGCCGCCCTGGGCAGCGGCGTCGCCCGTGCGAATGACCTGGCCTGTAACACCTTCACGACCGACGCCGCGGGGCCCGTCCTGGTGCGCTTCATGCGCCAGGACGAGCAGGCCATCGCGTGGACGGTGCACGACACCGCCGGCCAGCAGGTCTGCGAGAAGGGTGCGAACTCGCGTTTCTGCGCTCTGCCGGCTGCCGGCACGTACACCCTGCTGGTGACGAACCAGAACATCTCCGACGCCGCGGTGGACTACCGGGTGGGGGTGACCCGCCTCGACCGGTTCGACGGGTGCGCCGCGACCACCGGCACCTCCTGGGACCAGCCGGCCCTGCGCCTGCACCAGACCTCGCCGGTGCAGACCAACTGCCAGCCGTTCCAGGGCAGCGCCGGCGACCGGATGCTCACGTACAGCACGCCGGCCCCACACGCCTGGCTGGTCGACCGGACCGGCGCACAGATCTGCACCGAGCCGTCCCAGGAGGACGGGTGCGTGCTGCCGGCCGACGGCACCTACCGGGTGATCTCGTACCTGTGGGAGTGGAACGCCGACAGCACCGACCTCACCTACCAGATGCAGATCCGTCGGCTCTCCGACCCGGTCGGCTGCCCGACGGTCCGGCCCGGGGTGTACAACGCGGCACCCGCCGGAGCCCCGGGCGGCATCCGCTGCCGGATCCTGGAGGTCCCGGCCGCCGGGGTCTACCGGGTGAAGGCCGTGCACGGCGAGAACCTCCGGGCGTACGCCCGCGTCTACGATCCCGCCGGCCGCACGGTCTGCACCGACATCCAGTGCGAACTCCCGGCCGCCGGGCGGTACACGCTGGTGCTCGTTGGCGACCGGGTGATCGACAACGACTTCGAGTACGCCGTCGCGCTGCTGCCATGGCAGCCGTCGGGGTGCCCGTCGGTCTCGGACACGGGCTGGCGCGACGCGCCACACCGGGGCGAGTTCCAGACCTCCGGGCAGCTCAACTGCCTCCAACTGCCCACCCCGTCCGGCGGGCACCTCGCCGCGCTGCTGCCGGGCGAGATGACCGTCGCGGCCTCCCCGGACATCGACGTGCTGAACGCCGATGGTCGGCCGGTGTGCGATTTCTCCTCGCTGCGTCAGTACAGCTGCCAACTGACCGGCCCGGCGCCGTTCTCCGTACTGCTCAGTGGCAGGGACTGGGTCCCGACCCTGGCGTACGCCCTCGGCTTCGCCCGGACCGACGGGCCGCCGGCCTGCCCGGTGCTGCCCCGGGACGCAACGGGCGCCACCGTGACCACCGGGACGAACCGTTTCGCGGTGTGCTTCTTGATTCCGACTGACCAGCACGCCGCTCAGGAGAGCTTCACCTGGACGCGGACCTCCGGGACCGGAGACGCCCGGATGTCGATGTTCGACGCCAACGGCGTCCGGTCCTGCGGCCCGACCGGCTACGCCGTCGAACGGACGATTACCTGCACCTTGCCGGCCGGCCCGGTCACGGTGCTCCTGGAGACCGACGCCGTCGACGCCACGTACCGGCTGACCCACCGGGACGCCGCCACCCCGGCGCCGTGAGCGACGGCGGTCTGGCTCTCTTCCCGGGCCGGCCGCCACCCCCGGTCTGACAAGCGGAAACGCCCGGCCGGTCCGTCAGGACCGACCGGGCGTTCTCGCATTTCGACGGGGACATCGGGGACCGGATGACGAAACGCCCGGCCGCTCGCGGGGAGCTGCCGGGCGTTGTCGTGCGGGAAGGGGGCGTCAGAAGAGCGGGCCGCCGCTCTGCGGCCCGGCGATCCGGAGGCCGTACCGCTGGGGCCAGACCCGGTCGGTACGCAGGCTCGCGCCGCTCCACGAGACGAACTGCGGTACGAGCCCGCCGCTGGAACCGTGGAACGGCACCATCGAACCCGACGGGTACCCGGCGGTGTCGCCGGCCACCTCCTCCCCGACCGACGCCACGACGGCGTCCAGCGGGCCGGTGCCGTTGAGGTTCAACACCGCGACCGACGCGCCGAACTTGTCGCCACGCTCGACCGTGCCCGGGATGTTCGGGTGGTTCTGGTCAAAGGCCTGAGCACCGCTACCGGTGATCCCGGAGGCCGAGCCCTTGAGCAAGGTGACCACCCCGCCCTCGTCCGTCGGACCGACCTCCTCCCCGGGCGACCCGACCAGTACGTCCGCCCGGCCGTCGCCGGTCACGTCGCCGACCGCCAGTGACCCGCCGAAGTGGTCGTTCTCCTCCGGCTCGCCCGGCACCCCGGCGGTGCGCTGCGTGACGACGCGGACCGCACTGCCGGCCAGGCCGGCGGTACGCCCCGTGAACACCGCGATCAGGCCGCCGTAGATGTGCGGGGTCTGGGCGCTGGGCGCACCGGCCACGACCTCGCCCAGCCCGTCGCCGTTCACATCGCCGACGGCGAGCGTCTCGCCCAGGTACCAGGCGATGGTGCCGGTCTGGCCGATCGAGCCGAAGATCCCCGCGCCGGTGACCGCGGTGGCGCCGGCGGACGACACGCCGGTCGGCGACCCCCACATCAGGGTGACCATGCCGCTGCCGTTCCAGGTCGCGCCGTCGTTCTCCAGTGGCGCGCCGATCACCAGGTCGTTGTATCGGTTGTTGTTGACCTTCCCGATCGCCAGCGAGAAGCCGAACCGGTCGTTGCGCTCGGCGGCACCGGGCACCCCGGCCTGATCCTGCTGCAGGAATTGGGCGCCGGTGGCGGTGAGACCGGCCGACCCGCCGTAGAGGACGGTGACCGAGCCGGCTTCCGTCTTGGTCCCGATCGCCTCCCCCCACGCGCCGACGGCCAGGTCCTCGCGGCCGTCCCCGTTGATGTCGCCGGCCGCCAGCGCCCCGCCGAACCGGTCCTGGCTCTCCGCCGCGCCGGGAACGCCCGCCGAACTCTGGTTGAAGTGCTTCGCCGAGCTGAAGACCAGGCCGCTGCTGCTGCCGGGGACGACCCACACCCCGCCGGCGTGGCTCTTGTTGCCCGCATCGACCTCGTCGGAGTCGCCGATCGCCAGGTCGTCGTACCGGTCTCCGTTGAAGTCGCCCGCCGCCAGCGCCATGCCGAAGCAGCTGCAGCCACCGTCGGAGGACATCGCCCCGATGAAGTAATCCACCTGTGGGGCGGACGAGTAGCGCACCACGACCACGCCGGACGCGGTGTAGGGCAGGTTGGTGTTGAAGGGATCACCGGTGACGGCGATGTCGTCGAGGCCGTCGCCGTCGAAGTCGGAACGGGTGCCGCCGGTGCCTCGCACCGGCGTGGTCGCCTTCGCCACCCGGTGATGCTGGAGGACGATGCCGTCCCGGGTGAGGGTCTGGACGTCGTCCGCCGCCTGCGCGGGGGCACCGACCGCGAGTCCGGCCAGCACCGCCACCAGCGGCACGCTCATAGTTCTTCGGCCCACAGAATCCCCCGATCATCGTGGATTGCCCCGACACGCTAGAGGCAGCGACGAACGGCGATAACTGGGCGAACGGGCAGGTCGACCGGCGACCGGGTGGCACCGTCCGCCGAACGGCCGATCCGCGGCCGGGTCGGCTGTCACCACCCTCACCACAAGCGGAACGCCCGGCCGATCCTCGCGGATCGACCGGGCGTTTCCGTCGACGGTGCAGCCGGTCAGTTCCTCCCGCCGCCCTCACACGCTTTCGAGGTCTGCGACCGACCCAGCGGCGACGGATGGGAGGAACTCGCCGGCCTCGACCGTCGCCCGTCCGGGTAACGCGTCGCTCGATTCAGTCCACGGCAGCGCGTCCGCGGTCACCGTCGCTGCCGCATGTCAGAATGCCCCCAAACCTGGAGCAGAGCTGGCAGAACGGGCGAACCGATGACGACGAGCAGGGCGGCCGAGCTGGTGCGGAAAGCCGGGGATCCAGAGCGGGCTACGTTCCTGGAACTCTTCTTCGACCTGGTGTTTGTCCTCGCGCTCGCTCAGCTCTCGCGCGGCCTGGCCGAGGATCTCGGGTGGACCGGTGCCTTGCGGACGCTGGTGCTGTTGGGGGCCATGTGGTGGGTCTGGTCCAGCACCGCGTGGCTAACCGACCGGACGGACCCACAACGACCGGTAATCCAGGCCCTGGTCATCGCGACCATGGTCGGCAGCCTGGTGATGGCGGCCGCGGTGCCCGAGGCATTCGGCGACACGGGCCTGATCTTCGCGGGCGCCTACGTCGCCGTTCAGTTCGGCCGCGGGCTCGTCCTCGTGGCCTTTCTGCGTGGCCACGAGCTGCAGCGCAACGGCGTGCGCGGGCTGTTCTGGTACGGCCTGTCGGCGCTGCCGTGGATCGCGGGGGCGCTCGTGCACGGTACGGCGCGTGGCGCGGTGTGGGCATTCGCGGTGGTCCTCGACCACACGGCAGGCAGAATCGGCTTCCCCACCCCGGGGGCGGGCCGTACGCCCCGCCAAGACCTTGTGATCTCGGGCGAGCACCTGTCCGAGCGGTACCGGCAGTTCTTCATCATCGCGCTCGGCGAGCTGATCCTGGTTACCGGACTGGCGCTGAGCAGCAGCGGCTTCGCGCCGGCCGGGGTCGCCGCGTTCGCAGTGTCGATCGCGGCCACCGTGCTGCTGTGGCGGATCTACATCTACCGCGCCGGGCAAGTCCTGGCGGAAGCGATTGCCGTGTCCGCCGACCCGGTCCGCCTCGCCGGAACGGCGTCATACGCCCACCTGGCCATGGTGGCCGGCGTGGTCGCTGCAGCCGTCGGCGACGAACTTGTCATCGCCCATCCACTCGGGCACACCCCACCGGCCTGGATCGCCGTCATCCTCGGCGGACCCGCGCTGTACCTGGCCGGGCGCGCCCGCTTCGAGTACGCGGTATTCGGCCGCGTGTCCCGGTCCCGACCGATCGGCGTCCTTGCGCTGGCCGCCCTGACACCGGCGATGCTCCCCCTGCCGCCAGTCGTGGTCGCCGCCGCTGCTGCCCTCGTCCTGACCGGGATCGCCATATCCGACGGAGCCCGCGGCCGCAGACGCCCGCCCGAGCCGCCGTCACCACCCCGCTAGCCGGAAGTGTCACCCACGTCTTGAGACTGTTCTGTCACGCAGGTCCGGAGACCCGACATCGCCGGCAGCCGGCTGTCCTCCGTCGACTGATGTGCGACAGTCGTCGGCCAACCACGCCGACCGGTGGACCGGTCAACCCGCGGACGGCCTACGACGAGTGGAAGCGGCTGCTGAGACCAGAAGCGGAACGCCCGGCCGATCATCAGAGATCTGCCGGGCGTTCTCGCGTTTCACGAGCGGTGGCGGCGGGATTTGAACCCGCGGAGGGCGTAAACCCTCACACGCTTTCGAGGCGTGCTCCTTAGGCCACTCGGACACGCCACCGCCGACGAGGGTACAGGACCGCCGGTCTGGATGCCGAACCGGTATGCCCGCCTCCGGCCTGGCAGGATCTTTGCCATGAGTACGCACATCGGCGCGAAGCCGGGAGAGATCGCCGAGCGGGTCCTGATGCCGGGCGACCCGCTGCGGGCCAAGTGGATCGCGGAGACCTACCTCGAGGACGCCACGTGCTACTCGACGGTCCGGGGCATGCTGGGCTTCACCGGCCGCTGGAACGGCGTGCCGGTCTCCGTCCAGGGCTCCGGCATGGGCATGCCGTCCGCCTCCATCTACGCCCACGAGCTGGTCAACGAGTACGGCGTGAAGACCCTGATCCGGGTCGGCTCCTGCGGCGCCCTGACCGAGGACCTCCAGCTGCGCGACGTGGTCGCCGCGATCGGGTCCTCCACCGACTCGAACATGAACCGGATGCGGTTCGACGGGCTGATCGACTACGCCCCGGTCGCCGACTTCGGGCTGCTGCGTACCTCGGTCGAGGTGGCCGAGCGGCGCGGCATCAGCATGCGGGTCGGGCCGATCCTGGCGGCGGACGCCTTCTACACCGACCGGCCCGACCTCTACGACACCCTGGCCGACTACGGCGTGCTGGCGGTGGAGATGGAGTCGGCGGCGCTCTACACGATCGCGGCCCGGTTCAAGGCGCGGGCGCTGACCATCCTGACCGTCAGCGACCACATCAAGACCGGCGAGAAGACCACCGCCGAGGAGCGCGAGCAGACCTTCAGCCAGATGGTCGAGATCGCCCTGGACACCGCCATCGCCTGATTTCCCCTCCTTTCCCGGCGCCCCGTCATCCGCCCCGGATGGCGGGGCGTCGCCGTTCCGAAGTGACCACGGTCACCGGATGAAACAATACGACCGGTCGTGCTTTTTGGTTAGCCTCTCCCCATGACAGTCGACGGACGCGTCGCCCGCGGCGACCGGACCCGGGGCGCCGCGCTGGACGTTGCGGTGGTGCTGGCCACCGAGGTCGGACTGCACGGGCTCTCGCTCGCGCAGCTCGCCGACACGCTCGGGGTGAGCAAGTCCGGCCTGTTCGCGCACTGGCGCTCCAAGGAGGCGCTCCAGCTCGCCACCGTCGACCGGGCGGTGGAGCAGTGGCAGGAGCGGATCATCGACCCGGCGCTGCGCGCCCCCCGGGGCGTCCAGCGGCTCTGGGCCCTGCATCAGGCCCGGATCGACTTCTACGCCGCCCGGGTGCTCCCCGGCGGCTGCTTCTTCGCCAGCACCGACTTCGAGTACAACGCCCGGCCCGGCCCGGTCCGGGACCGGCTCGCCGAGGTGTTCGGGCGCTGGACCGCGTTCCTCGAACACCTCGTCGGGGAGGCGGTCGCCGCCGGCGAACTTCCCGCCGACACCGACGTCCCGCAGTTGGCGTACGAGATCGACGCGCTCGGGATCACCGCCGCGCTGCGGTCCCGGCTGCTGGACCCCGACACCGCCTATCGGCACGCCCGCCAGGGCCTGCTGCACCGCCTGCGGGCGTTGTGCCCCGATCCGACCCTGCTACCGGAAGGCCTCTCATGAGCCACGCCCTCGCCGCCCCCTCCGCCGTCGAGTACGGCCACGTCGAGCACGTCAGCGTGTACTTCGACGACCTCGACGCCCTCGGCATCCTGCACAACTCCCGGTACGCGGTGCTGCTGGAGCGGGCCCTGACCGCCTACTGGGCCGAGCGGGGCGTCTCCTACCAGGGCGGGCAGCGCAGCGCGCCGGACACCTTCCACGCGGTCCGCGAGTTCACCATCACCTACCGCGCCCCGATCGCGGCCACCGGGCCGGTGGCGGTGCACTTCTGGCTCGAACACTTCGGCACCAGCAGCGCCGAGTACGCCTACCAGTTCCGCTCCCTCGACGGCGGCATCGTGCACGCCGAGGGCCGGCGGGCGATCGTCCGGCTCGACCCGGCGACCCTGCGACCCACCCCGTGGACCGAGACCGCCCGCGCGGTGGCCGCGAACCTGCTCCGCCCCGCCCCGACCCCGGCCTGACCGGCCCATGGGCCGGACGGGCGAGATGTCTGGGCAGGCCACGGACCTGATCGGGCCACGGGCCTGAGCCGCGACCGGCCTGGGCGGCACGACCGGGCCGGGCGACCGAAGCCACCGGATCGGCGGGCGGTCAGCGGAAGAAGGCGCGCAGCAGGGCGGCGCTCTCGGACTCCAGGACGCCGCCGTAGACCTCCGGCCGGTGGTTCGACCGGGCCGGGCGACCGAAGCCACCGGATCGGCGGGCGGTCAGCGGAAGAAGGCGCGCAGCAGGGCGGCGCTCTCGGACTCCAGGACGCCGCCGTAG
>NZ_JAEVHN010000115.1:0-13212 GCF_016803375.1 Micromonospora sp. 4G55 | reverse complement strand
GTACGCCTGGTCGGCCGACTGCAACGCGACCACCGCCGCGTCGTCGAGCTGGCGGGGCACGTCGACCACCACGAAGTCCCGGCCACGGCGGGCGGCGTCGACCGTGGCGGCCATCGCCTGGGCGGGCAGGGCCAGCAGGTCTCCCCGGTCCCAGGAGAGCACCACCAGGTCACCCCGGCTGGGCAGCGCGCGGACCAACGCCGGCGCGTCCACCCGGCCGTCGGCGTCGGTGAGCGCCGGCCAGCGCAGGCCGTCCAGCTCCTCCCAACCGAGAACGAGGTCGAGCCGCCGCCGAGCGGATCGGCGTCGACCAGCAGGGTGCGCAGACGGGCCCGGGCGGCGGTGACCGCCAGCGCGCCGGCGAACACGCTGGCCCCCGCGCCGCCCGCCCGCCGAGCACCGCGACCGTCCGCGCCGGCCCGCCGAACGGGCGGTCGGACCCGCACTCGGTGAACCGGTCGACCAGCCAGGGCTCAGCCGCCGGGAGGGTGGCCACGTGTTCCGCGCCGATCAGGTCGGCGACCTCCCATGCCGGGTCGAGCTCCCCGGTGCGGCCGACCAGGACCGTGCGGGGCCGCCGGGGCAGCCGCGCCCGCAGGCAGGCCTGTGCCTGGTCCCGGCCGACCAGCACCAGCGGCGCCGGCAACCACCGGGCGCGGGCGGCGGCGGGATCGGCGGCCAGCTCGACCTCCGTACCGCCTGCGGCGGCGAGCCGGAGCAGCTCGTCGAGGAGGTCACCGTCCGCGGTCACCAGGAGCGGCAGCCGCCGGTGCGGCGGAAGTGAGGTACGGGGTGGCATCGCGGCCTCCAGCGGTCCGGCTCAGGGGTGCTGACCAGACCCTGCTCCAATCACCCTCCGCTCCACGGGCCTCGACCGGTCGCCTGTGGACAACGCCCGCCCTTGTGGACAACCCACGCCCAGCCAATGGATCTGCTAAGGCGATCCGCTTCCCATGTCGTCGCCGGGGACCGATGCAGCGCCGCTGGGAGACGGCACGTCACGTCGCCGCGCCGGCCCGGCGGACAACTGCCCGATCGGCCGCGGAAAATTGCCGGCGTCGCAGCTCACCAGCCCGAAAGGGCGGGCAAGTGTCGTCCCGTCCTCCATTGACGACCCCGATCGCGGGCCGCCGATAATCGGTTCCCCATGCCACCTACCGGGGTGGCTGCGCTGCCCGGGAACGGGGCCATGGCCGATCCGTCCGACGAGACCCACCGCCCCGACGCCACCATGCGCATCGGGGGCTGGCTGCCCGAGCCCCGCCGCGCGGGCGGGCTCCCGCCGTACCCGTCGATCCCACCTGGAGACGCACGGCGCCGAGCCGGCGACTCCCGCGCCGGACCGGCGCGGCCGGTCGCCCACGGGCCGTCACCCCGCGCCGGCGGCCCGGGGCGGGCGCTGATGCTGGGCTGCGCCGTGGTCGGCGCGTTCGCCACCCTCGCCGTCGCGTCCTGGCCGATCTGGACGGCTCCGCCGCGCCCCGAGGAAGGTCCCCGGCCGCCGCGCCGGCAACCGGTCTCGACCAGGCGGTCGTGCCCGAGCCGGTGAGCGGCCAACCCACCGTCAGCTTCTCCCCCGCGCCGGTATCCCTCTCCACCCGGGCCTCGGTGCGGTCGCCCAGCCCCGCCGCCTCGCCCACCGACCGGCCGCGCAAGCCCTCAGGGGGTACGACCACCCGTCCTCGTCCGCCGACCACCCCACCCGGGCAGCCCCGATCGGACGAACTCCCGCCGCTGCCCCCGTCCCGCGAATCGTCGCTGCGCTCCACCGGCGGCGGCGCGGAGACGTTCGTCGACTTCGTCAACCGGCGGGACTCCGAGGTCGTGGTGCACTGGCTCGACTACGACGGTCAGCGGCGCCGGTACGCCGTCCTGGAACCGGGCCGGTCGTACCGGCAGCAGACCTACCTGGGCCACCCGTGGGTGGTCACCGACGCCGGCGGGCGCGGACTGGTCTGCTTCCTGCCCGCGCCCGACGTCAGCCGAGCGGTGATCCGATAGGGACGAACCGGGTCACCGGCTGCCAGGGATGCCGTCGGCCACCAGGACGACGCCGTCCGTCGCGGCCACCCGGTCCCGGGAGATCTCCCCGTATTCGGGGGAGTTGGCCCAGCGCTCGAAGCTCTCATGGCTGTCGAACGACATGAGGATGACCTTGTCGTAGGGCCAGGTCCCCTCGACGACCTGCGGGCGCTCGTCGGCAGCGAGGAGGCGTCCGTCGTACTTGGCGAGGACCGGCATGAAGGCGGCGACGTACCGGTCGTACCGCTGCCGGTCGTGGATGGAGATCTGCGCGAGCGCGTACACGGTCATCAGCTCATGTTACTCATGAGTAGCATCCCCCCGGCTCCCCGCCCCGCTCCGCGGCTACCGCTTCAGTGCCCGGTACCGCTTCAACAGGGCGGTGATCTTCTCGTAGTTGGCCTCGCCGTTCAGCTCGTCGAGAAGGTCATCCGGGCACAGCTCGTAGCGGTCTCCCCACCACCGTCGGGCCTTGTTGTCCCAGATGCGGTAGCCACCCGGCACGCCGTTCGCCACGTACCGCCGCCTAGCCACAACGGTCCAGCGTCGTCATCGTCGCTGCCGTCATTCGGCTTGCGCGACCGGCAGGACAGGCGCCGCCCCCGGCTCGGGCGGACGCCAGGCCCGGATCCTCCGGTCCGGCAGGTTTCGCCTGGTCGGCCAGAGCTGCACCCGCCAGACGTCGCCGGGTCTCGTGGATCCGGGCCAGCCCCGATTGACGAAGCCCCGACCGCAGATGCGCACCCCGTACCGCCCGTCGGGCACCTCGCACCGCCGGGAAGCCAGCGTCGGCGAGCCGTACGACAGCTCTCCGCCATCGACCTCCAGCGCGCACTCGAAGATCTCTTCCCACTGACCGAAGTCCCGGGGCGGCGGTTCGGCCCACACCTCGATCCGCAGCGCCATGTCGAAGTTGTTCTGGTGCGGCACGAGAACGAGCACCGTGTGATCGTCGCTGGCGATGTGCGAGCCCACCTGCGCCTCCCGCCCGAGCATGCCCAGGTCCGAGTCGCCCTCCGACGTGCCGGAGAGAGTGAACTGCCCGTAGTCCAGTGCGACCGTCATGTCGTGAGCCGTGACCGGCGCTGGCGTCCCCACGTCGGACAGTGTGCCGTGGCACCGCTCACCCTGGTGCCCAGTGGGGCTCCTGGTAGACGTCCCAGCCGCGAAGCAGTGCCCGGGCTACAGGTGGGGCAGCGTGGCTGTGTTTGCGCCGGGTGCCCGGTCGAACTCGTCGCGGTTGCGGACGATGTCGCTCTGGTGGCCACGGACCCAGTGCACGAGTCCGTCCACGGCCTCGCTCAATGAACGGCCGAGCGGAGTCAGGGCATATTCAACCCTCGGGGGCACTTCCGGGTATGCGGTCCTGGTCACCAACCCGTCGCGGGTGAGGGCGCGCAGCGTCTGGCTGAGCATCCGCTGGGAGATGCCGGCGACCTGCTCGTGCAGCGCGGTGAAGCGCAGCGGGCCGGAGGCCAGGACCGTGATGGTCAGCAGCGTCCACTTGTCGCCCACCCGTGCCAGCACATCGCGGACGAGCTCGATCGTCTGGACGCAGTCCGGCGCGACCCCGCGCTGTGCGAGCTCGGTACCAAGGAAGCTCGTCATGCCTTGTGTTCCTCATGCGTCAGTAGCTGACTTCAAAGTGCGTATGGGAGAGCCGGACTAAAACCGGTGGGCGCAACTTTCTTACTGATCGTAACTGACGTGCGGCCACCCATTCATGGCCGTGACAGCGGAAGGGACGACATGGTTCGGCACGACACCTTCACGATCTCGCGGCACCTCGACGTGCCGCCGGGCGAGGTCTTCACGGCGTTCGCTGACACCGCGATCAGGCGGCGGTGGTTCCGGCTTCCCGGCAGCGAAGCTTCCTACGAGCACGACTTCCGGGTGGGCGGAGGCGAGACGGCGCACAGCACCTTCACCGGGCTGGACACCGCGCCCGAGCGGCTGGAGTTCCGGTCGCGGTACATCGACATCGCGGGCACCCACCGGATCGTCTACGGCTACGAGGCCCTCGTCGACGGCGAACTGCGATGGACCTCGCTGGTCACCGTCCGGCTCGACGCCGAGACGGACGGAACCTGCCTGGAATGGACCGAACAGGTGACATTTCTCAGGTACGCGGGGGACGGCACTGTGGACCTGGCGCACCTGCGCGGCGGAAGCGTGCTGCGGCTGAACGGCCTCGACACGGCTCTGCGATCCGGACGTCGGCATCAGCATCCGCGGTGAAAGTGCGGGTCGGATCGGGTGCCAGCGGTTGTCGATACGCGCGTCGCCGTCCGGTGGCACCTGGCCGCAGCCCTTGCTAACGGGTTCGCTGCCTTCTCGATGGCCTGACGTCTCGCTTACCGGGCACCCGCCGCACAAGCCACCGCGTCAGCTGCCGGTTGCCAGATTCCAGGGGACGGAGCAACGGTGGACGCGGTTCGTGAGCCCTCCCCGCGTTCGCCGAACCGGCAGCATGGTTCACGCACTGCCGCCTAGCATCGGGTAAAGCCGACATCACGGGCGCGGGCTGCTGCACCCTCTCTCGCGACATTTGAGCGGTCCTGCGGTACCCGGCCGGTCCGGCCTGCATGCCGACCGTGACGAATCGGAAGGAAAACGGCATGAGCTACATCACGGCCAAGGACGGCACCGAGATCTACTACAAGGACTGGGGTGCGGGCCCAGTTGTCACCTTCTCCCATGGCTGGCCGCTGAACGCGGACGCCTGGGACGGGCAGATGCTCTTCCTCATGCAGAACGGCTTCCGGGTCGTCGCGCACGACCGCCGTGGTCACGGCCGGTCGAGCCAGGCCTCCGGCGGCAACGACATGGACGGCTATGCCGACGACCTCGCGGCGGTCATCGAGGCGCTCGACCTCACCGACGTCACGCTGGTCGGGCACTCGACCGGCGGTGGTGAGGTCACGCGCTACATCGGCCGCCACGGGACGGGACGGGTCGCCAAAGCCGTCCTCATCTCCGCCGTGCCGCCGATAATGGTGCAGACGCCGGACAACCCCGAGGGCCTGCCCATCGAGGTCTTCGACGGGCTGCGCGCCAGTCTGGTGAAGGACCGGTCGCAGTTCTACCAGGACCTGGCGCAGATGTTCTACGGCGCCAACCGACAGGGGGCAGAGGTATCGAAGGGGATCCTCGACCAGTTCTGGCTGTGGAGCATGCAGGCCGGCCTGTGGAACGCGTACGCGAGCATCAAGGCCTTCTCCGAGACGGACTTCCGCGACGATCTCGCCAGGTTCGACATCCCCACCCTGGTGCTGCACGGCGAGGACGACCAGATCGTCCCGGTCAAGGACTCGGCGAAGAAATCGGCTCTGCTCATCCCCAACGCCAAGGACATCTACTACCCGGGCGCGCCGCACGGCATCACGTCCACGCTCCAGGACCAGGTCAACAAGGATCTGCTGGCGTTCCTGAGGAGTTGACCGAGGCGATATAGCCTCTGCGTTCACCCGAGGCCGTTTTCGATCATGGGCGGCAGTATGCCGGCCGCACGTACGGCCGTAGTTCCACCGCGATGGCCGGTCGACTGATCCTGGCTAGGGCAAGAGGTGTTCGAAGCCCTCGGCGGTGCGGGAGGGAACGAACTCCGTCACTGCGTACTCGGCAAGGCCCCGCTGGCGGAACGGATCCGAGGCGAGCCTGCGCTCAAGTTCTTCCAGTGAGAGGTTGCGAGCCAGGATCACGCCACCGACACGGGGAACCCGACGACCAGAAGCGATGAACGCCCCGTCCGCATACTGCTGGTCCAGCCAGGCGACGTGGTCCTCAAGCGCATCGTCGATCTGGGCGAGATCGGCGAGGTAGGTCAGTACCACCACGAACATTTCATGATCGTATGTTGGCGATGACCTGCCCTCGTCCCGGGTCTCGACGTACGGATCCGCCGCTCATGGGAGGCCTGCGAGCTGAGCCGGAGAACCTACTCCGAATAGGGACGACCCCCGTCGGGGGGAGCCTGGTCGGGATTGTCATTCAGGGTCAGCAGGCATCGTCCTGCCTACTCAGGCACGAGCCGCTCGGTCGCTCCTTCCCGTCCGTCACCGTCGTACAGCAGCCTGATTGCTGACTCACTGCTGACTCCGCCTTCGGTGCACACGACCGGGGGATGGTCGGCCGATACGGCTGTCCATCGACGTGGACGTCCCCACAACTGGTGTTGTCGTTGTGACCTACAGGAGGTCATCTCTTGGATACCAGGATCCAGAACGTCCGACTGAACGCCACGTCAAACGAGCAACTCATGGCTCTGGCAAACGCCGGCGCCGCAGCTTTCGGCCATACCGCCACACTCCAGGTGGAACAGGCCCTGGCCCAGCTTCTGCGGTTACGCGTCGCACAGATCAACAATTGCAGCTACTGCCTTCTGGTGCACCACGCCGCTGCCCGCACCGCCGACATCCCGCCGTCCAAGGTCGAGACCCTCACCGCGTGGTGGGAGACGCACCTGTTCACCGAGGAGGAGCGAGCCGCGCTGGCCTACGCCGAGGCGTTGACCCGAGCCGCCGACGCCACCGTCAACAACCGGGTCCAGGAGGCACACGACAGGATGGCCACGCACTTCACGGAGGACGAGATCCTGGAGATCGTGGCCGTTGTGATCAACATGAACATCTGGACGCGACTCAAGCTCGCCGAGGGTGCCATGCCCACGACGGCGCCTCCCGTGTGAGTTGATACCCGGTCCTGTCATCGGAGCAGGCTGGCAGCCGTCCGGTCTGCCTGCTGGCGACGATGAACGGCGACCAGGCCGGCCCGCACCCCGACCCTCACGCTGGGTTATGCGGGCGCAGGCTCGCCCGCTCGCCCAAATGAAACTTCGACGTTCCCGCACATCGGTCCAGGGCGCACCAACAAAGACCGGCATACGGGGCTGACAAGTGGGCCTAATCTACGGCCACCTGAGTGGACGTCGCCCGGTCCCGGGCCTCGGTGAGACGCACGCGATCCCCTGGTTCGACGCCGCCCGCGAGCGTGACCACGTCTACGTGCGTTTGTCCGACAGCGACCGCCCGTACGAAGAACGCCTGGGGAATCCTCCGCACTGCCCTCATCCCTACGGCGGACCGCGGCAACTTCACGAGCGACCACGGGCGACAGGTCCGCTTCAAGGCCACCGACCGCGACTGGCTAGTGACCTACGAAACCGCATACGGGCACCGGATCCACGTCGCGTTCCCACCGGACGACGCTGCCACGGCCCGCGCCGTCATCACCGCCGCCGCAGACAAGATGGGCTGCACGGTTCTAGCGACAATCACCCACAACGGCACACCAACCTGGATTGGCTGGTGACATTTCAACACACGCATATACCGCTGGCCGCGTGCCTCCGGCGGGCCGTCGAGTTCCGCCCGGTGAAGTAGCTCTGTGTAACAGCGGCGACCGATCATGCGGGAAGCCGTCACGCATCAAGTGGAGCCCGACATGCCGGCGGACAAGCCGGCGGCCGGCCGGGATTCTGTGTGGATCGGACCGGGGTAGCTGCCCTCGGCCCGTCACGATGGTGCGCCTGGTGGCGACGGCGCTTCGGCTGGATGTGATCGAGCGCGAGTGGCGTCGGAGATGGCGACCCCGGCGAGGACTGCGGTGGCGGCGAGGGCGACCAGCAGCGGCGGCAGGAGGAGCATCGCCGGTGTCAGGGCGGCCAGCACGACCAGGCCGATCGGCCGATCCCGGGATACGCGGCCGAAGACCCCGTACTCGAAGCCGGCACGCCCGGCGAGGAAGAGCGCGGGTCCGCCGAGGATGACGGCGACCCAGGCCGGTTGCGTATGCCCGAACGGGTAGGTGATGACGAGTTCGTCGCCGACGGCGGTGACGACGATGCCGGCCACCATGACCAGGTGGGTGTATGACGTCGATCCGGCAAGGCGGGCCGGGTCGGGGGCCGCTTTGATGGCTGCGGCCGCCAGTTCCCCGGCGCGGTAGATGTAGATCCGCCACAGCAGCACGGTGGTGGCGACCGCCACGAGGAACGCAGCGGTCCGGTCGGGCGTGAAGGCGGTGCCGCGAAGCGCCAGTCCGGTGACCAGGATCAACTCGCCGAGCGCGATGATGTAGAACTGCCGGTAGCGCTCGGACAGGTGTTCGGCCACGGTCGGCAAATCCGACGTGGGCGAGCGGCCGATCCCCGGCGTGGGGTAGTAAAGCGCGTATGCGGCGTAGTCCAGGGCCACCGCGAGTGTCCACAGCGCCACACGCGCCGTCCCATGCGAGAGCGCCCCGGCGATCCACGGCACCGCGGAAACGCCGTACCAGAACAGTATCCGCCCGGAGGTGCGCCGCGGTGCCTGGCCCCGCAGGGCGATCACAAGGAAGACGTTGGTGCCGATAAATAGGGCGACGAATACCCCTGCGAAGACCATGCCTTGCCTGCCGAACGCGTCGGGCAGCGCAATCGCGATCACCATGCTGCCCACCAAAGTCGCGATGACCAGCAGCTGTATCGCCGGTTGTTGCGGGTCGAACCTGTCGGTTATCCACGTCGTGTTGAACCAGACCCGCCACACTGTCAGCAGCAGCAACAGCGTCTGGAAGGCGCCGCTCCAGGTGAGATCCTGGATCAGCGCGTTCGAGAGTTGGGCGAGCGCGAAGACAAACGCCAGGTCGAAGAACAGTTCCAGGTACGTTGCCATCTGCGGATCCCCAGGCATGCGCACCAGCTCGCCTGCCCTGCTCGTCGTCATCGGCTCGCCCGTTCTGTCGGTTTCGTGGCAGCGTTGAAGCAGTCGTACCACGCTGCCGCGCCTCCCGGTGCCGACAAGACGATGCGCCAGATGCCGAGAGCATCGCTATGGCCGTCAGGGACGCGGCAACCTTCATGGCCACAAACACCATGCTGGTCTTCGGGATTGACCACGAATCAGTGCCGATGGCCCATGTGATCGTTCAGAGTCGGCTCAACGGCAGGCGTCCGGCCGGACGTGCACACCGCACCACGGCGGGAGGTCGGCTGCCCACACCCGCCAGCCGCCGGCGTGCGGACCGTGCCTCTGCCGGGATTCCTGGTGTCCGCGCTGCGCCGGCTGCGAACCAGCGCCGGTGATCCGGACCGCGAACGCTGGTGTTCCGTGACCGGGTCGGTCGCCCACTGCGTCGGTCGAACTTCCGCCGCCGGGTCTGGCTGCCCTCGCTGGTGCGCGCCGGGCTGCTCGGTCAGGTCGTCAACACCGGACCGCACCGGCATCGCGCGACCTGGCCCGACCGGGAGGGCGTCGAGTGGTCGGCGGAGTTCACCACCGAGTGGGAGGCCGTCGCCTGCGTGGCGGCCAAGGCTGCGGGCGGGATGCGGTTCCACGACCTGCGGCACGCCTACGCCACCTGGCTGGTCACGGACGGCGTCCCGGTCAACCTGGTGCAGCGGGTCATGGGCCACGAGCAGGCGTCTACGACGCTGAACCGGTACACGCACACCCCTGCTGACTACGCCGCTCGCATTTGGGAAGCCTTCACGCTGCCTGCTGACGATCTGCTGACTCCGGCGGCCGAGCTGCCTAGCGAGAGCTTCCCCGACAACCTGGAAGAGTGGCCGTGACCTGCGTCGGAACGTTTACCCGGAATAGGGACGACCCCCGTCGGGGGGAGACGGGGGTCGTCGGAGGTTCGGCTCCGGGGGGGTTGAGCCGAACCACTCAGCGGTCACGGGGGGTGCAACCGCCGAGGGCCTGCGAGTTGTCCGAGATATGAATACTCGTCGTGAGGACAAGCATGCCCGAGCAGAGTGTTCACGTCGAGTGGTGTCGACCCCACTCAGGGCGAAATTGTGACCACAGCGTGTGATTGCCGTCACGTAGAGCAGGGGTTGCAACGGCTAGCCCGCAGGTCGGAGGGGCTGGTGACCCCGGGCACCCGCCGACCTTAGACCATCGGGCTAGACTTTCGCGCCGTGGGCCGAAGTGCCGCTTTCTTCGATCTGGACAAGACCGTCATCGCCAAGTCGAGCGCCCTGGCGTTCGGTCGGCCGTTCTACCGGGACGGGCTGATCACTCGGCGTGACGTCGTCAAGTCGGCGTACGCGCAGCTGATGTTCCGGCTGGGCGGCACCGACGAGCAGACCATGGCCCGGACCAGGGACTATCTCGCCACGCTCTGTAAGGGCTGGCAGGTGGAACAGGTCCGTCAGATCGTCGCGGAGACGCTGCACGAGCTGATCAACCCCTACGTGTACGCCGAGGCCGCTGCCCTCATCGAGGAGCACCAGGCCGCCGGCCGGGACGTCGTGCTGGTCTCCGCCTCCGGCGAGGAGATGGTCCGCCCCATCGGTGAGCTGCTGGGCGTCACCGACGTGATCGCCACCCGGATGACGGTCGAGGGCGGCCGCTACAGCGGCGAGGTGGAGTTCTACGCCGCCGGCCCGAGCAAGGTCGACGCGGTCAGCGAGCTGGCCACCGCCCGGGGCTACGACCTGGCCGACTCGTACGCCTACTCCGACTCGTACAGCGATCGACCGTTGCTGGAGTGCGTCGGCCACCCCAGCGTGGTCAATCCCGACCGGGCGCTGCGCAAGCTCGCGGTGGAGAACGCCTGGCCGGTACTGGAGTTCCGGCACCCGATCCCGCTGGGCCGGCGACTGCGGGAGCGCCCGGCCGTGCCGGTGGCCGCGGCGGCGCTCGGCGTCGGCGTGGGAGTGGCCATCGGCATCGCCTGGTACGGCCGGCACCGCCGCGCCAAGGTCACCCCGGTCGCCTGAGCACACCCGCCGGCCCGAGCGGCCAGGGAGGCGGCAGGGACCGCCAATCGGAGCGGGCAGGAAGGCGGCGAAAACGCCTGCCGGGGCGACAGAGTCTCCGCCCGCACGCCGTCACCCAGTCCGGAACGGATCAGGCGGCGGCGAGGATCTCGTCGATGCCCGGGATCCCGGTGGTGGCAGCGGCGGGCGGTCGGTACTCGGGTGGTGCTGGTGCGGCATCCTCGCGGTCCTTCCAGGAACGAGCCGGCGGGTGGGTGGGGACGGTAGGGTCACCAGGCGACGCCGGCCTCGGCCACGTCGGCGACCCGCAGCCGGCCGGCGTCGAGCCGGTAGCGGGTCATCCGGCGCAGCGCGGGCCGGTAGACGTGGACGCTGACCGCGGGCTGGTGGGCGCGGTTGGTCACCACGTGCACGTGCCGCGGGCCGAACCGTCGCCCGGCCCCGGCGGCCAGGCGGTGCGGGCGCAGCCGTCCACCGGACACCGCCTCCTCGGTGAGCTCACCGGCGACGACCAGGAAGGCGCCCGAGGAGCCGCCGTGGTCGTGCAGGTCGGTGCCCTGGCCGGGGAGCCAGCTCAGCGCCCAGACCTCGTGCGAGTCGGTGCCGGCGAGCCGGGCGTACCACCGCTCGACCGGGTCGAAGCGCAGCGGCACCGGCCAGCCGGCCGGGTCGGCGTACGAGGCGGCGACGGCGAGCAGGTCGGTGTGCGGGTCGGTCATGGCGGTCTCCCGTGGTGATGCGTCCGGCCATCACTATAGGAGTCAAAGCCTATGGGTTTAGTAGGTAATACCGGATGCTGGGACGCCGACCCGAACGCCGGGGATCAGCGCGAGACCGGCGGGTCCACCCGGTAGCCCGGCACCGAGGGCCAGCGCACGGTCAGCACCACCGACGCCTGCTCGGCGTACCAGCAGTGGTCCACCCCGCGGCCCCACACCACGTAGTCGCCCGGCGTGCCCAGCACCACCGTCCGGTCCGGGAACTCCACCCGGAACCGGCCGCTGACCAGGACCAGCAGCGCGATCCGCCGCTCCTGGGTGGCCCACCGCGAGCGGGCCTCCCCCGGCGGGTGCACGCCCCACTTCACCTCGACCTCGGCGCTGTGCCGGGGGTCGCCGGCGGGCATGAAGTGCCCGAGCAACCAACCGGCGTTGGTGGCACCGTCCACACCCGCGTTGCCGACGTACACGTCGTCCATGACCCTCCCGTCGTGGGCAGGCAAGCTACCAGTCCGCCGGGCGCGGCGGCCGACTAGCCTGGACGGGTGACCGACGACCTGGACGCCGAGACGTTGGCCTTCGCCCACCGGATGTTCGACCTGGCCCGCGCCGGTGAGACCGAGGAGCTCAGCGGCCACGTCGACGCCGGCCTGCCGGTGAACATGACCAACGACAAGGGCGACACCCTGCTCATCCTGGCCGCCTACCACGCCCGACCGGCGACGGTGGCGGCCCTGCTCGCCCGGGGCGCCGACCACTCGCGCGCCAACGACCGGGGGCAGACCGCGCTGGCGGCGGCGGTGTTCCGCAAGAACGCCGAGGCGGTCCGCGCGCTGCTGGACGCGGGCGCCGACCCGACACACGGCGACCCGTCGGCGGTGGAGACCGCCCGCTTCTTCGACCTGCCGGAGATGCTCACCCTGCTCACCTCCCACTGAGGCGACACCATGGACGATCCCGTACCGGAGCGGATGCGCACGGCGGCCGGCGCGCTGCTGGCCACGCTCGACGAGCCGGCGCGCGCCGCCGCCAGGCACACCTTCGACGACGAGGGCCGGCGGTGGCTGGAGTACCGGCCCCGGCCCCGACCCGGGGTGTGCCTGGCCGACCTGGACCGCGCCGGGCGCAAGGCCGCGCACCGGCTGCTGGCCACCGCGCTGAGCCCACCGGCGTACGCCCAGGCGATGACGGTGGTGGCGCTGGAGGAGGTGCTGGACCGGGCCGAGGAGTGGCGACGTGGCCGGCACAGCGGCGACTACTGGGTGGCGCTCTACGGCGACCCGGCTCGCGACGACCGCTGGGCGTGGCGGTTCGAGGGGCACCACCTGTCGGTGAGCATGACGGTGGTCGACGACGAGGTCTCCCCCGCCCCGCTCTTCCTCGGCGCCAACCCGGCCACCGTCCGGCACGCCGGGCGGCCCGTCTCCCGCCCGCTCGGCATCGAGGAGGACCTCGGCCGGGAGCTGCTGGCGGCGATCGGGCCGGCCGGGCGGACCGCCGCGATCATCGCCGACGAGGCCCCGGCGGACATCGTGAGCGCCACCCGGCCGTCGATCGACGGGCCGCTCACCCCGCTGGGCGTGCCCGGCGACCGGCTCGGCGTCACCGCCGCGCCCTGCTCGACCAACTGGTGGCGCTCTACCTGGACCGGCTCCCCGCCGAGCTCCCGGCCGTCGATCGACGGGCCGCTCACCCCGCTGGGCGTGCCCGGCGACCGGCTCGGCGTCACCGCCGCGCCCTGCTCGACCAACTGGTGGCGCTCTA
>NZ_JAEVHN010000114.1:0-13214 GCF_016803375.1 Micromonospora sp. 4G55 | reverse complement strand
CACCGGGCGCGTCGATCGGCGGACGACATCGACCGACCCGACAATCGCGCCGCCCACCTGCGCAGATCCACTGCGTGTGAGAATTCCCCCCCGGGCCACAAATGAGCAAAATCCGTTACGAGTGGCTGATGTCAATACCCTGTCACATGTTCACACCCGCATCCAATGACGGCGGGTGATAGGCTGACCCGAGCCCGATTGCAACCAATTCGGCATGGGGGAGAACATGCGCTACACACGGCTCGGCGGCAATGGTCCGCAAATACGAGCCATCGGCCTCGGCTGCATGGGGATGTCCTGGGGATACGACGAGGACGGGCGCGACGACGCCCATTCCGTCGCCGTCATTCACCGGGCGATCGAGCTGGGCTGCAACCTTCTCGACACGGCGGACCTGTACGGCCCGTTCACCAACGAACGCCTCGTCGGCCGGGCGCTGCGCGGGCGCCGGGACCAGGTCGTGCTGGCGACCAAGGGCGGCCTGCTGGCCGACGGCGGCCGGACGGTGCACCGCAACGGACGCCCCGAACACCTGCGGGCGGCGTGCGAGGCGAGCCTGCTCAGGCTGGGTGTGGACCATGTGGACCTCTACCAGCTGCACCGCGTCGACCCGGCCGTTCCGATCGAGGAGAGCTGGGGGACGCTGGCCGAGCTGGTGACCGAGGGCAAGGCCCGGATGATCGGGTTGTCCGAGGTGTCGGTCGACGAGATCAGGCGGGCCGAAAAGATCCACCCGGTCGCGAGCGTCCAGTCGGAGCTGTCCCTGTGGACACGCGAGCCGCTGGATTCGGTGCTGCCGTACTGCACGGAGCAACAGATCACATTTCTGCCGTTCGCGCCGCTCGGCCGCGGATTCCTCACCGGCCGTTTCGCCGGCACCGCCGACCTGCCGGTCCGGGACGGTCGGCGCAACCTGCCACGTTTCCAACCGGATACAATTTCCGCAAATCAGGAAATCGCCCGGCGAGTTGTTCGTATCAGTTCCGAAATGGGTTCGACACCTGCGCAGGTGGCGCTCGCCTGGCTACTGGCGCTCGCCGACAACGTGGTTCCCATTCCGGGCACGAAGACGCTCAGTCATTTGGAAGACAACATGGCTGCGGATTCGATCACGCTGACCGCGGACGCGCGTTCGGCACTCGACGCCCTCCCCGAGCCGGTGGGCACCAGGTACTGAGCCGGCACAGATTCCGCGACGCAATTCGAGGACGGTTGCCGCCCCACCTCATCGGGGCGCAACGTCGCTCAGTATCGACCGCCGACCGCCGGCGGCAGGGCGTGAGCCGGGCCCGTACGTCAGCGGTGAGCACCACCGACGCCGCGTCGGCGTTCTCCGTCAGGTGCGGCAGGGTCCGGACGGAACGGGCGGTCGCCGGACCGGGACCAGCACGTCCCGGGACAGCAGGCCGGAACGGGCACCCCGCCGGTCAGCCCGCCGCCCCGATCGGGCCGGGCCGCCGGTCGGCAGCCTCGGGCCGGCCGCCCGGAGCGTGCCGAGCAGTGCGCCGCCGTCGGCGAGCAGCACCGCCTCGGCGTCGTCCACGAAGGCGAGGTCCGCCTCGACGTGCCGACTCGCCGCGGTGAGCAGCAGACCGACCACGGGATCCTCGGCGCGGCGGCGCAACCCGTCGAGGTTGCGCAGCTCGCGCATCAGGTGCCCGCGCTGGTTGCCGAGCACCGCCCGGACGGTGGCCGGCTGCCCGGAGCGGGCCGCGGCGGTCACCTTGAGGAAGAAGTCGTCCCGGAAGCCGCCGCTGCGCGGGCTGGGCTCACCGAGCCACCGGTCGAGCTCGGTCCGGCCCGCCGGGGTGATCTCGTAGACCACCCGGTCGGGCTTCACCGTCTGGGCCTGCCGCTCGGCGACCACCAGGCCGCGTTGGTGCTGGTCGCCGCCCTCGTGGCGGCAACCGGCGTGCTGGTCACCTGCGTCGCCGCGCTGCTGCCGGCCGCGCTGCTGCCGGCCGCGCTGCTGCGGCGGATACCGACGGCACGACTACTAGCAGAGGAGTGACGATGGAGTCGACGGGGGGCAGCACGCTGCGGATCTCCGGGCTGGTCCGGCAGTTCCGCACGGGCGCCGAACGACTGACCGCGATCGACGACGTGACGCTGGACATCGCCGCCGGGTCGGTGGTGGCGCTGACCGGGGCGAGCGGCTCCGGCAAGTCCACGCTGCTGCACATGATCGGCGCCATCGAACAGGCCGACCGGGGCACCGTGACGGTCGACGACGTGGAGGTCACCGGCCTGCGCCGGGCCGCCCTCGCCCGCTACCGGCAGCGGGTCGGGTTCGTCTTCCAGCGCTACCACCTGCTGCCCGCGCTGACCGCCCTGGACAACGTGATCGCGCCGGTGCTGCCGCGACGCGGCCGGGGCGACCACGTCACCCGGGCCCGGGAACTGCTCGACGCGGTCGGCCTCGCCGGGCGTGAGCGGGCCCTGCCGGCGCAGCTCTCCGGCGGCCAGCAGCAGCGGGTCGCCATCGCCCGGGCGCTGATGGGCGCGCCCGGGCTGCTGCTGGCCGACGAACCCACCGGCAACCTCGACTCGACCACCGGCGCGCAGATTCTCGACCTGCTGCTGGACCTGCGCGACCGGCACGGCATGACGATCCTGCTGGCCACCCACGAACGGTCCATCGCCGCCCGGTGCGACCGGCTGGTCCGACTCAACGACGGACGGGTCGTGGAGGACGTCGACCTCACCGACGGCGAGGACGCCGCCGACACCTTCGACCGGGCCACCCGGCTGCACCTCTGAACGGCGGGATGCCCGGCCGCGAGCCCTGAGCGCGCGGCCGGGCCGACCCGTCAGGCGGTCGGGCTGGCGGCGCGTACGTGCTCGGCGATCCGCTCGGCGACGCTTCGGGCGGTCGCCTCGGTGGCGGCCTCCACCATCACCCGCACCAGCGGCTCGGTGCCGGACGGGCGCAGCAGCACCCGGCCGGTCTCGCCCAGCTCGGCCTCGGCGCGCTCCACCTCGGCCCGTACCTCGGGGGCGCTGGCGCCGACGGTGCGGTCACCGACCGGCACGTTGATCAGCACCTGCGGCAGCTTCGTCACGACCGAGGCCAGCTCGGCCAGCGACTTGCCGGTGGCGGCGAGCCGCGACATCAGGTGCAGCCCGGTGAGCACGCCGTCGCCGGTGGTGGCGTACGCCGGCATGACGATGTGACCGCTCTGCTCGCCGCCGAGGGCGAGGCCGGAGGCGCGCAGCTCCTCCAGGACGTACCGGTCGCCGACCTTGGTCTCGATCAGCCGGATGCCCTCCGCGGACATCGCCAGGCGCAGGCCGAGGTTGCTCATCACGGTCGCGACCAGGGTGTCCTGGGCGAGCGTGCCGGCCTCCCGCATGGCGAGGGCGAGGATCGCCATCACCTGGTCGCCGTCGACCTCGTCACCGTCGGCGGTCACCGCGACGCACCGGTCGGCGTCGCCGTCGTGCGCGATGCCCAGGTGGGCGCCGTGCTCGACGACGGCGGCGCGCAGCCCGTCGATGTGGTTGGAACCGCAGTCGTCGTTGATGTTGAGCCCGTCCGGCTCGGCGTGGATGGCGATCACCTCGGCGCCCGCCTCCCGGTACGCCACGGGGGCCACCTCGGCGGCGGCGCCGTTGGCGCAGTCCACCACCACCTTGATCCCGTCCAGCCGGTGCGGCACCGTGCCGACCAGGTGCTGCACGTAGTGGTCGGCGCCGTCGAGCAGGTCGTGCACCCGACCGACACCGGCGCCGATCGGCCGGTCCCAGGCGGTGGTGGCGTTCGCCTCGACGGCCGCCTCGATCCGCATCTCGATCTCGTCCGGCAGCTTGTGCCCGCCGGCGGCGAAGAGCTTGATCCCGTTGTCCGGCATCGGGTTGTGCGAGGCGGAGAGCATCACACCGAGGTCGGCCTTGGCCTCCGCGGTGAGGAAGGCGACCGCCGGGGTCGGCAGCACGCCGACCCGGACCACGTTGGCCCCGGCGCTGGTGAGCCCGGCGACCACGGCCGCCTCCAGCATCTCGCCGCTGGCCCGGGTGTCCCGGCCGACCACGGCGAGCGGGGGATGCGTCTTGTCCGACTCGGCCAGCGTGTGCGCGGCGGCCACCGCCACCGCCAGCGCCAACTCGGGGGTGAGATCCGCGTTCGCCCGCCCGCGTACGCCGTCCGTGCCGAACAACCGGCCCATACCCGCCAACCTCCGATGAAAGGGTCCCAGGGGAAACGGCGAACGCCGGGCCACCTCCCGTGTGGGGAGGCGATCCCGGCCGTCCGTCAGAAGTACAACGTGTCGCTGATGATCAGCGCTTCGAGTACTGAGGAGCCTTACGGGCCTTCTTGAGGCCGTACTTCTTGCTCTCCTTGACCCGGGCGTCCCGGGTCAGGAAGCCGGCCTTCTTCAGGGCCGGGCGGTCGTCCGGCTCGTTGACGATCAGCGCCCGGGCGATGGCCAGCCGCAGCGCACCGGCCTGGCCGGTGGTGCCGCCGCCGCGCAGGTTGGCGATGACGTCGAACGCCTCGGGCTTCTCGGCGGTGACCAGCGGGTCCTTGATGAGCTGCTGGTGCACCTTGCTCGGGAAGTAGGCCTCGAGGTCCCGGCCGTTGCAGGTGATCTTGCCGCTGCCGGGGACGATGCGCACCCGGACGATGGCCTCCTTGCGCCGACCCACGGTCTGGATCGGGCGGTCACCACGAGGCGCGCGGGCGACGGGCGCCGGCGCCTCGGTGGCCTCGGGGGCGACCTCGGTCTCGGTGATGTCGGTCATGCTGCTTCCTTCGCCCGCGCTCACTGCGCGATCTGCTTGATCTCGAACGGCACCGGCTGCTGCGCGCCGTGCGGGTGCTCGGCACCGGCGTAGACCTTCAGCTTCTTGATGAGCTGACGGCCGAGCTTGTTGTGCGGGAGCATGCCCTTGACAGCCAGCTCGATGGCCCGCTCGGGACGCTTGGTCAGCAGCTCGTCGTAGCCGACCTGCTTCAGACCACCCGGGTAACCGGAGTGGCGGTAGGCAATCTTGGTCTGACGCTTGTTGCCGGTCAGCGCAACCTTGCCCGCGTTCACGATGACGACGAAGTCGCCCGTGTCGACGTGCGGCGCGAAAGTCGGCTTGTGCTTGCCGCGCAGCAGCGTGGCGGCGTGGGTGGCCAGGCGGCCCAGCACGACATCAGAGGCGTCGATAACGTGCCACTGACGCTCGATCTCACCCGGCTTCGGGCTGTACGTACGCACAGGTCTACCTTGTCTCGTCGTCGGTCTGGGGTCGCGCGCCGAGGTGACCAGGCGCGCACGAACGACCAAGCGTACCTGATGCGGCACGCCTCTGGATGTCGTACAACAGCAGGCAACGATACCCGGCGCCCCGTCGGCAGGTCAAAACGGGGGGTCACCCAGCGTGGCTTGCGACGTGACGATGGTACAGGTCACACCCCGGCCAGCCGGCGCGGGCCCGGGCGCAGGTACACCGCCCAGGTCAGGGCGAAGCAGAGCGCGTACCAGCCGATGAAGGCCAGGTACGCCGCCTCGGCGTTGCCGGAGGTCAGGAACGACTGCCGGAAGGCGATGTTGACCAGCACCCCGCCGGACGCGCCGACCGCCCCGGCGATGCCGATCAGTGCCCCGGAGAGCCGGCGGGCCCGCCGGTCGGCCGCCTCGGGGTCACCGGTCAGCTCCCCCTCCGCCACCGCCCGGGCCCGGAAGATCGCCGGGATCATCTTGTACGTCGACCCGTTGCCGATCCCGGAGAAGACGAAGAGCGCCAGGAACCCGGTCAGGTAGAGCGGGAACGACCGCTCCCGGGCGGCGTACAGCACCAGCCCGGCGCCCAGGGCCATCGCCACGAAGTTGGCGAAGGTGACCCGGGCCCCGCCGAGCCGGTCGGCCAGCTGCCCGCCGAGCGGCCGGATCAGCGACCCGACCAGCGGGCCGAGGAAGGTCAGCCAGGCGGCGTCGACCGGCGTCGGGAAGCGCTCGGCGAACTGGAGCTGGAGCACCTGCCCGAAGGCGAAGCCGAAGCCGATGAAAGAGCCGAAGGTGCCGATGTAGAGCAGCGACATCACCCAGGTGTGCGGGTCCCGGGCCGCCTCGCGCAGCGCGCCCGGCTCGTTGCGCGCGCCGGGAAGGTTGTCCAGCCAGCGCGCCGCGGCCAGCGCGGCCAGCACGATCAGCGGCAGGTAGACCGCCGGCACCAGCCGGGGGTACGCCGCCCCCGCGGTAGCCAGCACGGCGAGCCCGACCAGCTGCACCGCCGGTACGCCGAGGTTGCCCCCACCGGCGTTGAGCCCCAGCGCGCGGCCCTTGAGCCGGTCCGGGAAGAAGAGGTTGATGTTCGCCATCGAGGAGGCGAAGTTGCCCCCGCCGACCCCGGTCAGGCAGGCCAGCACCATCAGCGTGCTGTACGACACTCCCGGCTCCAGCAGCACCGTCATCGGCACCGCCGGCACCAGCAGCATCAGCGCGCTGACGATGGTCCAGTTCCGGCCGCCGAAGCGGGCCACCGCCAGCGTGTAGGGCAGCCGCAACACCGCGCCCAACGCGGCCGGCACGGCGGTGAGCAGGAACTTCCCCGCCGGGTCGATGCCGTACGCGGGACCGAGAAAGAGCACGGTGACCGACCAGAGGCTCCACACGGAGAACCCGACGTGCTCGGCGAAGATCGACACCCAGAGGTTACGGCGGGCGATCGCCGCCCCGGTCGTACGCCAGAACGTCGGGTCCTCGGGGCGCCAGTCGTCGATCCGGTGCCGGCGCCCGGCGGCGGCCGTGGGGTCGGCGGGGGCTGTTGTCGTGGGGGCGAGCGTGCTCACGGCGGCTCCTCCTGGTCGATGTGACGTCCAGGAGGTTAGGAACGGCCGGTTACCCGACGGTGCCTGTCGCGGGTCGTTCCGGAAACGGAGATCGCACGTCGGCCGTCGGGCGGTGGTGAGGCGGTCAGAGCTGCTGCAGGATGCGCAACGCCCGCCCCACCCGCTGCATGGTCTCGGTGTCGGCGACGTCGACGCACTCGGTGAACCACTTCTTCATCGGCGAGGAGAGCCGGTCGGGCATCACCACGTACCCGCCCATCGGCACGGCGAGCGGGGAGTCCCGCAGCAGCGCCGTCTCGACCACCTCGGCCACCATCACGATCGGCACGTCCGTGCAGTTGTAGACGTCGGTGCTGATCACCAGCCCGAGCCGTTCCCGGGCGCCCTCGATCCGCCAGATCTCGCCCCTACGCAGCACGCGGACGTCCGCCGAAGAGCGCATCGTCGACCATGCCGACCTCCCGGGCGTCGGCGAGCGCGGCGGTCTCCAGGTCGAGCCCCGCCCGGCCGACCGCGGCGGCGTGCGCGGTGAAGACCTCGCGCAGCGCCTTCTCCCGGGCCGCCTGGTCCATCCAGGCGGAGAGCGACAGCCCCTCGCGCTTGGCGAACCGGCGCGCCTCCTCGATCGTCTCGTCGGAGAACGACAGTGTCACCTTGGCAGTCATGCCGCCGATACTACCCCTTGGTATGACCACCAGTCATCCCACTCCGCGCCGGTCAGCCAACGACCCAAAACCCCCGCCCCTCGAGCGCACTTTCAGAGAAAGGGTGGCTATTCCGCCTCGGATGGCCACGCTTTCTCTGAAAGTGCGCGGACCTCGGCGGGACGCGGTCAGGCGGTGGGGCGGGTGCCGCCGAAGACGGCGAAGCGCCACGCCTTGAAGAAGCAGTCGACGTCGACCAGGCCGGCCTCGGTGAGCCAGCGGCACTGGGCGTCCACCGGGGCCGGGCGGTCGTGCCGCATCCGCTCCCGGGCGGCGGCCAGCTCCGCGTCGTCGGACCCGAGCGCGGCGGCCTGGGCCACCCAGACCTCGTCGTAGCGGCGGTCCAGCGCGGGGGTCGGGCCGGCGACCTGTTCGGCGTTGACGAACACCCCGCCGGGCGTCAGCGCCTCGGCGCGCGCCGGTAGAGGGCGCGCTTGCCGTCGTCGTCGAGGTGGTGGACGGCCAGGGCGGAGACCACCGCGTCGTACCGGCCGGCGGGGAGCGGGTCGGCCAGGTCGGCGACCACCGTCCGGTGCGGCACGCCCCGGGCGGCCAACGCGTCGGCGGCCACCGCCAGCATCCGCGGGGCACCGTCGAGCAGGGTCACCCGGACCCCGGGCAGCGCCGCGGTGAGCAGCAGCGAGAGCAGCCCGGTGCCCGCGCCCAGGTCCAGCACCTCGGGGGTACGCCCCGCGGCCAGCGCGGCCCGCAGCGGCACGGCCGCCACCTCCACCGCCGTGCCGTAGAAGTCGTCGAAGCGTGGCACCAGGCGCCGTCGGGCCTGGTCGTAGCTGCCGGCCACCGCGTCGAACGCCGCCGTCACGCTCATCGTCGCCTCCCATATTTCAGGATGGTTGTCCCACATCATAGACCCACCGACCGGCCGGCTGCCCGCGTGCGGTGTGAGGCGCTCTTGACAGGACCGAAACAGACGGGACCCGGACCGGAAACCGCCCCCCGGCACGCTTCACTGGCATGACAGACCGTGCCCGCTCCGCGACCCGATCGGGGGGCGACCCCCGACAGGCGGAGACGCACTGCCCGTACTGCGCCCTGCAGTGCGGAATGGTCCTGCGCGAGACCGGCGGGCGGGTGGAAGTGCTCCCCCGCCAGTTCCCCACCAACCGGGGCGGGCTGTGCCAGAAGGGCTGGACCGCCGCCGAGCTGCTGGACCACCCGGACCGGCTGACCACCCCGCTGGTACGCGACCCGGCCACCGGCGAGCTGCGCCCGGCGACCTGGGCGGCCGCGCTCGACCGGATCGCCGCCGGCATCCGCGCCGTCCAGACGGGATACGGCCGGGACGCGGTCGCGGTCTTCGGCGGCGGCGGGCTCACCAACGAGAAGGCGTACGCGCTCGGCAAGTTCGCCCGGGTGGCGCTGCGTACCCGGCACATCGACTACAACGGCCGGTGGTGCATGTCCTCGGCCGCCGCGGCCGGGATCCGCGCCTTCGGCGTCGACCGGGGGCTGCCCTTCCCGCTGGCCGACCTCGGCCGGGCGGAGACCCTGCTGCTGGTCGGCGCCAACCCGGCGGAGACCATGCCGCCGCTGATGCGCCACCTGGCCGACCAGCGGGAACGCGGCGGACGCCTGATCGTGGTCGACCCCCGGGTCACCGCCACCGCCCGCCAGGCCGACCTGCACCTGCAACCGCTGCCCGGCACCGACCTCGCGGTGGCCAACGCGCTGCTGCACGTCGCGCTCACCGAGGGCCTCATCGACCGGGACTATGTCGCCGCCCGGACCACCGGCTTCGACGAGGTACGCCGCACCGTGGCCGGCTACTGGCCGGCGGAGGTGGAACGGCTCTCCGGAGTGCCGGTGGCCGATCTGGAGGCGACGGCCCGCGCGCTGGGCACCGCCGGCAGCGCGATCATCCTCACCGCCAGGGGCGCGGAACAGCACGCCAAGGGCGTCGACACGGTCAGCGCCTTCGTGAACCTGGCGCTCGCCCTCGGCCTGCCCGGCCGCCCCGGCTCGGGCTACGGCTGCCTGACCGGCCAGGGCAACGGCCAGGGCGGCCGGGAACACGGGCAGAAGGCCGACCAGCTGCCCGGGTACCGGAAGATCGACGACCCGGCGGCCCGGGAGCACGTGGCGGGCGTGTGGGGCATCGACCCCGAGGACCTGCCCGGGCCGGGCGTGCCGGCGTACCAGCTGCTGGAGTCGCTCGGCACCCCGGGCGGCCCTCGGGCGCTGCTGGTCTTCGGCTCCAACCCGGTGGTCTCCGCGCCCCGGGCGGCCCGGATCGAATCCCGGCTGCGCGGGCTCGACCTGCTGGTGGTGGCCGACTTCCTGCTCTCCGAGACGGCCGCCCTCGCCGACGTGGTGCTGCCCGTCGCGCAGTGGGCCGAGGAGGACGGCACGATGACCAACCTGGAGGGTCGGGTGCTGCGCCGCCGGGCGCTGCGCGAGCCGCCGCCCGGGGTCCGGACCGACCTGGCGGTCCTCGCCGAGCTGGCCGACCGGCTGGACGCCCCGGCGTCCTTCCCGACCGACCCGGCCGAGGTCTTCACCGAGCTGCGCCGGGCCTCGGCCGGCGGCGTCGCCGACTACGCCGGGGTGAGCTGGGAGCGGATCGAGGCCGACGAGGGCGTCTTCTGGCCCTGCCCCGACCCGGCCGGGCCGGACACGCCCCGGCTCTTCGCCGACTCGTTCGCCACCCCGGACGGCCGGGCCCGGTTCCAGCCGGTGACCCACCGGCCGGCCGCCGAACCGGTCTGCGCCGACTATCCGCTGCACTTCACCACCGGCCGGGTGCTCGCCCAGTACCAGTCCGGCACCCAGACCCGGCGGGTCGCCGCGCTGCGCCGGGCCGCCCCCCGGCGGCTTCGTCGAGCTGCACCCGGACCTGGCCGACCGGCTCGGGGTGGTTGACGGCGAGGAGGTGCGGGTCGCCTCCCGCCGGGGCGAGCTGCGGGCGCCGGCCCGGCTCACCCCGACGATCCGGCCGGACACCGTCTTCGCGCCGTTCCACTGGGGCGGCGCGCCCGGGCCAACTCCGTGACCAGTGACGCGACGGACCCGGTCTCCGGGATGCCCGAATTCAAGATCTGCGCCGTACGGGTGGAGAAGGCATGAACGTGGTCATCGTGGGATACGGCATGGCCGGGTCCCGGCTCGCCGCCGAACTGCACGCCCGGGACGGGGACCTGAAGGTCGTCGTGCTCGGGGCGGAGCCGCACCGGGCGTACAACCGGATCATGCTCTCCACCCTGCTGGCGGGGAAGGTCGCCGAGCCGGACGTGGAGCTGGCCGAGGTGGCCGGGCAGGGCGTCGACGTGCGTACCGGCGTGCAGGTGACCGCGATCGACCGGGACGCCGGCGTGGTCCACACCGACGACGGCGACCGGATCCCGTACGACCACCTGGTGCTCGCCACCGGCAGCCGGGCCATCGTGCCGCCGCTGCCCGGCCTGGACCCGGCCGACCTGCCGGAGCGGGTGGTCCCGTTCCGCACGCTGGACGACTGCCGGCGGATCCTCGCCGCCGCCGAGGGCGCCCGCAGCGCCCTGGTGCTCGGCGGCGGGCTGCTCGGGCTGGAGGCGGCGCGCGGGCTCGCCGCCCGAGGCTCGACGTCGGCGTGGTGCACCCGGTGCCGTACCTGATGGAACGCCAGCTCGACCCGACCGGCGCGGCCGTGCTGGCCGGCACCCTCGCCGGCCTCGGGGTGACCACCCACCTGGCCGTCGCGGCCACCCGGGTGGCGGCGGACGCCGGCGGAGTCCGCCTCGACCTGGCCGACGGCCGGTCGCTCTCCGCCGACCTGCTGGTCCTCTCCTGCGGGGTACGCCCCGACACCGCGCTGGCCGCCGCGGCCGGCCTGAGCGTGGAGCGGGGCGTGGTGGTCGACGACCAGCTCCGCACCGCCGACCCCCGGATCTCGGCGATCGGCGACTGCGCCCAGCACGACGGCACGCTGAGCGGGCTGGTCGCGCCGGCCTGGGCGCAGGCCCGGGTGCTGGCCCAGGCGCTCACCGGCGAGGACCCGGCCGCCCGGTACCGGCCCCGGCCGGTGGTGACCCGGCTCAAGGCGGCCGGCATCGACCTCGCGGCGATGGGCGACCCCGCCGGTGGCCCGGGCGAGGAGCTGACCTTCGCCGACCCGGCCCGGGGCACGTACGCCCGGCTGCGCATCCACGAGGAACGGCTGACCGCCGCGATCCTGCTCGGGGACAACCCGTCGGTCGGCACGGTGGTGCAGCTCTTCGACCGGGGCGCGCCGGTGCCGGCCGACCGGCGGTCGCTGCTGCTGGGCCGTGCGCTGGGCGGCACCGCGGCGGCGCCGGCGGAGTCCCCGGCGCTGATGCCGGACGCGGCCACCGTCTGCCAGTGCAACGACGTGCGCAAGGGCGCGCTGGTCGCCTGCTGGCGGGCCGGGGCCCGGACGGTGGACGAGGTGGTGGCGACGACCCGGGCCGCCACCGGCTGCGGCGGCTGCCGGGACGCGGTTGCCGGCATCGTCGACTGGCTGTCCGAGGCGGATTCGGTGGGGGCGACCCGATGACCGGACGGAAAGCGATCCACGGAACTGACGTGACGGACCGCGAGGAGGTGACGCGATGACCGGCGGACGATTGGTCGTCGTCGGCAACGGCATGGTCGGACAACGGTTCGTCGAGGCGCTGCGCGCCCGCGACCACGACCGGCGGTGGCGGGTGACGGTGCTCGCCGAGGAACACCGGGCGGCGTACGACCGGGTGCGGCTCTCGGCGTTCTTCGACGGGGTGGGTGCCGACGAGCTGAACCTGCACACCCCCGACGACGGGGTCGACCTGCGCCTCGGCGAGGCCGTCACCGGCGTCGACCGGGAGCGCCGGGTGGTGACCACCGCGGCCGGCGAGCACCCGTACGACGCGCTGGTGCTGGCCACCGGGTCGTACCCGTTCGTGCCGCCGGTGGACGGCGCGGCGTTGCCCGGGGTCTTCGTCTACCGCACCCTGGACGACCTGGAGGCGATCCGGGCGCACGCCCGGGGTCGGCGTACCGGCGCGGTGATCGGCGGCGGCCTGCTCGGCCTGGAGGCGGCCAACGCCCTGCGCCTGCTCGACCTGGCCACCCACGTCGTCGAGTTCGCGCCCCGGCTGATGCCGGTGCAGGTCGACGAGGCGGGCGGCGCGATGCTGCGCCGCTACGTCGAGGAGTTGGGGGTCACCACCCATCTCGGGGTGGCCACCACCGCGCTGCGCCCCGGCCCGGACGGCGTCGTGGCCGGGCTGGAGCTCTCCGACGGCAGCACGGTCGACGCGGAACTGGTGGTGGTGGCCGCCGGCATCCGCCCCCGCGACGAGCTGGCCCGGGCGGCCGGGCTGGCGCTGGGCCCGCGCGGCGGGGTGCTGGTCGACGCGACCTGCCGCAGCGACGACGAGCGGATCTGGGCGGTGGGCGAGTGCGCGGCGGTCGACGGCACCTGCCACGGCCTGGTCGCCCCCGGGTACGCGATGGCCGAGGTCGTCGCCGACCGGCTGCTCGGCGGGTCGGCGACCTTCCCCGGGGCCGACACCGCCACCAAGCTCAAGCTGCTCGGCGTGGACGTGGCCTCCTTCGGCGACGCGCACGGCACGACCCCGGGCTGCCTGGACGTGACCTTCACCGACCCGGCCACCCGGTCGTACGCGAAGCTGGTCCTCTCCGACGACGCGCAGACGCTGCTCGGCGGCGTGCTGGTCGGGGATGCGAGCGCCTACCCCACGCTGCGGGCCAGCGTCGGCGGGCCGCTGCCCGCT
>NZ_JAEVHN010000113.1:0-13251 GCF_016803375.1 Micromonospora sp. 4G55 | reverse complement strand
GGGGGGCGAGGGTGTCGTTGGTGAGGTGACCGGCCCAGACCAGGTCCCAGATCACCCCGGTCAGCGCCGCGTCGTCGGTGGCGCCGACCCGGTCCGACAGGGAGCGGAAGAAGAGCGCCTGCCCCTCGGCGAGGGCGTCGAGGACCGCCTCGTGCAGCGGGGTGAGGGTCAGCGCCTCGTCCGGCGGTGGCAGCAGCAGCGGCGCGGTGTCCGCGTACGCGAGGGTGACCCAGCCGTCCCCGCCGGAGATCGCTCCGGCGCCGGCCCAGAGCACCTCGCCGCTGGCGCAGAGCTCGTCGAGCTGGGCGGGGGAGTAGTCGGCGACCCGGGCGGGCAGCACCAGCCGTTCCAGCGCGGACGCCGGCACCGCCGCCCCCTGCACCTGTTCGATGGTGGCGGCCAGCGCCTCCACGCCCCGCGCCGACGAACCGACCTGCTGCCAGCGGGGCAGGAACGCCGCGAGGGCCCGGGGCGGCACTGGCTCGATCTCCCGGCGCAGCGCGGCCAGGCTGCGCCGGCGCAGCAGCCGCAGCACCTCGGCGTCGCACCACTGGGTGCCGACGGTGTCCGGGGCGAACTCCCCGGAGACCACCCGCCCGGTGGCGGCGAGCCGACGCAACGCCTGCTCCACCACGAACACCCCGAGCCCGAAGCGGGCGGCGCAGGTCGCCGCCGCGAACGGCCCGTGGGTGCGGGCGTACCGGGCGACCAGGTCGCCGAGCGGGTCGGCCACCGGCGCCAGGTACGCCTCGGCCACCCCGACCGGCAGCGCCACGCCCAGCGCGTCGCGGAGCCGGGCGCGTCCTCGACGACCACCCAGCGTTCCTCGCCGGCGACCCGGACCCGCAGCACCCGGCGGGCGGCCTCCAGCTCGGTCAGCCAGGGCAGCGGCGCGCCCCGCTCGGCCAGCTCCGCCTCGGACAGGTCGCCCACCACCCGGAGCAGCTCGACGACGTCCTCCGCGTCGCGGGGCCGGCGCTGCTCGGTGAGCCAGCGCAACTGCCGTTCGGTCTCGGCGAGCACCGCCGGGTCCAGCAGCTCGCGCAGGTCGACCCGGCCGAGCAGCTCGCCGAGCAGGGCCGAGTCGAGCGCGAGCGCGGCGGCCCGGCGCTCGGCGAGTGGGGCGTCCCCCTCGTAGAGGAAGGCGCCGACGTAGCCGAAGAGCAGTGAGCGGGCGAACGGCGACGGGCGGTCGGTCTCCACCTCGACCAGGCGCACCTTGCGGGCGGTCAGGTCGCGCATCAGCTCCGCCAGGGCCGGCTGGTCGAAGACGTCCTGGAGGCATTCCCGGGCGGCCTCCAGGGTGACCGGGAAGTCGGCGTACTCGCGGGCGACGTCGAGCAGTTGCGCGGCGCGCTGCCGCTGCTGCCAGAGCGGCTGGCGGCGGCGCGGGTCGCGGCGGGGCAGCAGCAGCGACCGGGCGGCGCACTCGCGGAACCGGGACGCGAAGAGCGCGGAGGTGCCGACCGACTCCTCGACCAGCTGGGCGATCTCGTCGGGCTCGAAGACCACCACGTCGGCGCCGGGCGGCTCCTCGGCGGTGTCGGGCAGCCGCACCACGATGCCGTCGTCGGAGGGCATGACCTGGGCGTCCACCCCGTACCGCTCGGCGAGCCGGCGGCCGATGGCCAGCGCCCACGGCCCGTTGACGCGGGCGCCGAGCACGTTGTGCACGGCGAGCCGCCAGTCGCCCAGCTCGTCGCGGAACCGTTCGACCACCACCGTGCGGTCGTCCGGCAGCGAGCGGGTCGCGGCCTTCTGCTCGCGCAGGTACGCCATCAGGTTGCCGGCGGCCCAGTCGTCCAGCCCGCCGGCGCGCAACGCGGCGACCGCGGTCTCGTCGCTCTGCCGCAGCAGGGCCCGCACCCGGGCGCCGATGGCGCGACCCAGCTCCACCGGGCGGCCGAGCTGGTCGCCCTTCCAGAACGGCATCCGGGCGGCCTGACCGGGGGCGGGGGAGACCAGCACCCGGTCGGGGGTGATCTCCTCGATCCGCCAGGAGGAGGAGCCGAGCAGGAAGACGTCGCCGACCCGCGACTCGTAGACCATCTCCTCATCCAGCTCGCCGACCCGGGCGGCGCGTTCCGCGCCGGCCAGGAAGACCCCGAACAGCCCGCGGTCGGGGATGGTGCCGCCGCTGGTGACGGCGAGGCGCTGGGCCCCGGGCCGGCCGGTGAGCACGTCGGCGGCGCGGTCCCAGACCAGCCGGGGGCGCAGCTCGGCGAAGGCGGTGGACGGGTAGCGCCCGGAGAGCATGTCGAGCACGGCGTGCAGCGCGGAGTCGGGCAGCTCGGCGAAGGGGGCGGCCCGGCGGACCAGCACGGCCAGGTCGCCGACCCGCCACGGCTCCAGGGCCACCATCGCGACGACCTGCTGGGCCAGCACGTCGAGCGGGTTGCGCGGGTAGTGCAGCTCCTCGATGGCGCCCTCGGCCATCCGTTCGGCGACCACGGTGCAGGAGAGCAGGTCGCCCCGGTGCTTGGGGAAGACCACGCCCCGGGAGACCGCGCCGACCTGGTGCCCGGCCCGGCCGACCCGTTGCAGGCCGGCCGCGACGCTGGGCGGCGCCTCGATCTGCACCACCAGGTCGACCGCGCCCATGTCGATGCCGAGCTCCAGGCTGGAGGTGGCCACCACGGCGGGGAGCTGACCGGACTTGAGCGCCTCCTCGATGTGCTTGCGCTCCTCGCGCGACACGCTGCCGTGGTGGGCGCGGGCGATCACCGGCGGGGCGCCGACCGCCGCGCCCGACTGGGCCATCACCTCGGCCGGCGGCCGGTTGGCCCGCAGCGGCCCGACCGGCCCGCCCCAGGCCTCGGAGCCCGTCTCCGGCGGGCCGTCCGGGGCGCTCGCGGCGGCCAGCTCGTCGGCGGCGAGCTCGTTGAGGCGGGCGCAGAGCCGTTCGGCGCTGCGCCGGGAGTTGGTGAACACGATGGTCGACCGGTGCGCCCGGATCAGCGAAAAGACCCGTTCCTCGACGGCCGGCCAGATCGACGCCCGGCGCGGCCCCGGGCCGCCCAGGTCGTCCTCCGGCGGCTCCTGCTCGTCGAGGCGGGTCATGTCCTCCACCGGGACCTGGACGCTCACCTCGATGGTCTTGGCGCTGGCCGGCTGCACCACGTCGACCGGGCGGGCGCCGCCGAGGAACCGGGCGCACGCGTCGATCGGCCGGACGGTGGCGGAGAGGCCGATCCGCTGGGCGGGGGTCGCCAACAGCTCGTCGAGGCGTTCCAGGGAGAGCGCCAGGTGCGCGCCGCGCTTGGTGCCGGCGACCGCGTGCACCTCGTCGACGATCACCGTCTCGACGCCGCGCAGCGAATCCCGGGCGGCGGAGGTGAGCAGCAGGAACAGCGACTCCGGCGTGGTGATGAGGATGTCCGGCGGGGTGCGGGCGAAGGCCCGCCGCTCGTCGGCGGGAGTGTCGCCGGTGCGCATCCGACGGTGATCTCCGGGGGTGCGGACGCCGAGGCGGGTGGCCGGCCTGCCCGGATGCCGGCGAGCGGGGCGCGGCAGGTTGCGCTCGACATCGACCGCGAGCGCCTTGAGCGGGCTGACGTAGAGCACCCGGCAGCGCTGCTTCGCCTCGGCGGGCGGCGGCTCCTTGGCCAGCCGGTCCAGCGACCAGAGGAAGGCGGCGAGCGTCTTGCCGGAACCGGTCGGCGCGACCACCAGCGCGTTGCGCCCGGCGGCCACCGACCGCCAGGCGCCGGTCTGCGCCGGGGTGGGCGCGGCGAAGGCGGCCGTGAACCACTCCCGGGTCGCCGCGCCGAAGCCGGCCATCACCCGCGCGCCGTCGGCCCCGCTCACCTGCTCTGTCACGCCTTCCATCCTGCCCGGTCGGTGTGACATCCGGCTGGGCGCCGGACGTGGTCTGTCCGGCTGCGGCTGCATACGGGGTGGATGAGTGCCTTGCGTGTTACGTCTTAACTAACTGCTTGCTTGCGACACGCAACATAAAGTAACTTCACTCGCAACGCAGCGTCGGGTGGAGGGGATCGGATGACCGTCGAGGAGCCCGGCTTCGCGCCCGCCACCGACGTGCTCATCCGGAAGGTCGACAGTCACCTCGCCGCCGTCCGGGGCAGTCTGCGCGGCCCCGAGCTGGAGCTCGCCGAGCGGCTCGCCCGTTCGCTGCGCGAGCTGGTCGCCTCCACCGCCCAGGCCAGCGCCGCCGACCGGGGTCAGGTGCGGGCCGCCGTGCACTACTTCGTCCTGCGCCGGGAGAGCCGGGGCAACCTGCTCTCGGTCCGTTCGCTCGCCGCCGCCCAGCGCGTGGTCAACAAGGTCGTCGTCCAGCTCGGCCGCCCCGACCTGCTGGTGGAGACCCGGCGGGACCGGCCGTCCCGGGAGGCCGCCGTGCCGGCCGGCGACATCGCGCTGCGCTGACCGGCCGGGCGGGTCGGCCGCGCGGCTGAGTCGTTCACGACATCAGCCCGACAGGAGTCCGGGGCAGCTGCCACCCCGCGCCCTGGGGCGCGGTGACGGCGGGCGATTTCCGCAAAACGCCCCGTCGACCGGCGATCTGGCGTCTGATCGGTGCAGACCGGGACATTCCTCCCGGCGCGCGCCGCCAGCTCGACCGGGGAGGACGCGTGCTCGTACTGCTGCTCCTCCACCTGGCAGCGGCCCTCGCCGCGCCGCTGCTGGTCCGGCGCTGGGGTGCGCGCGCCTGCTACCCGCTCGCGCTGGCGCCGGCCGCCGCGTTCGGCTGGGCGCTGACCCGTACGCCGACGGTCCGCGACGGCGGCGTGGTCGTCGAGACGTACCACTGGATCGACCAGCTCGACCTCGACGTGGCGCTGCGGCTCACCACGCTGTCCTGGCTGATGACCCTGCTGGTCGGCGGCGTCGGCGCGCTGGTGCTGGTCTACTGCGGCCGGTACTTCGCCCCCGACTCCGCCGGCCTGGTCCGGTTCGTCGCGGTGCTGGTCGCCTTCGCCGGCGCGATGCTCGGCCTGGTCCTCGCCGACGACCTGCTGCTGCTGTACGTCTTCTGGGAGCTGACCACGGTCTTCTCCTACCTGCTGATCGGCCACAGCACCGAGCGGCGGGCCAGCCGCTGGGCGGCGGCCCAGGCGCTGACCGTCACCACCCTGGGCGGCCTGGCCATGCTGGTCGGCTTCCTGATCCTCGGCGAGCACGCGGGCAGCCACCGCTGGTCGGAGATCGCCGGCGCGCCATTGCCCGGCGGGGCCGCGCTGATCGTCGCGGTACTGCTGATCCTGACCGGCGCGCTCGCCAAGTCGGCGATCGTGCCGTTCAACGCCTGGCTGCCGGTGGCGATGGCCGCACCCACGCCGGTCAGCGCGTACCTGCACGCGGCGGCCATGGTCAAGGCGGGGATCTACCTGATCGGAATGCTCGCCCCGGTGCTGGCCGACGTCGGGCCGTGGCGACCGGTGGTGCTCACCCTCGGCCTGGTCACGATGATCGCCGGCGGCTGGGCGGCGCTGCGGCAGTGCGACCTGAAGCTGCTGCTGGCGTACGGCACGGTCAGCCAGCTCGGACTGCTGGCGGTGGTGCTCGGGGCCGGCAGCCCGGACGCCGCGCTCGCCGGGGTGGTGATGCTGCTGGCGCACGCCCTGTTCAAGGCGGCGCTGTTCCTCGTCGTCGGCATCATCGACCACGAGGTCGGCACCCGTGACCTGCGGGAACTGTCCGGCCTGGGACGACGGGCGCCGGTGCTCGCCGCGGTGGCCGCGCTCGCCGCGGCCTCGATGGCCGGGGTGCCGCCGCTGCTCGGCTTCGTCGGCAAGGAGGCGGTCTTCGCCGCGCTCGCCGAGCGGCCGGTCGTCCTCGCCGGGCTGGTCGTCGGCACCACCCTCACCGTCGCGTACAGCATCCGGCTCCTCTGGGGCGCCTTCGCCACCCGGCCGGACGTCGAGCCGACCGAGCCCGACCCGGTGCCCGTACCGATGCTGCTGCCGCCGGCCCTGCTCGCCGTGGGCGGGCTCGTCGCCGGCCCCGCCGTGGCCGGGCTGGAGGGGCCGCTGCGGCCGTACGCGGAGCTGTTCGGCGCACCGCACGAGCACCTGGCGCTCTGGCACGGCCTGACCCCCGCGCTCGGCCTGTCGGCGGTGGCGCTGGCCGGCGGCTACGTGCTGCACGCCGTGCGCGGGCCGCTCGCGCCCGCGCTGGTCCGGCTGCGCTCGCCGGTCGGCGGCAACCAGGGGTACGAGTGGATCACCCACCGCTTCGACCGGCTCGCCATCGAGGTCACCGGCGCCACCCAGCGCGGTTCCCTGCCGCAGTACCTGGGCGCGATGCTGCTCGCCCTGGTGCTGGTGCCCGGCGCGACGCTGCTGGCCGCCCGCCCCTGGCGCGAGCGGATCGCCCTCTGGGACAGCCCGTCGCAGCTGGTGGTCACCCTCGTCGTCGCGGTCGCGGCGCTGCTGGCGGTGCGCGCCCGGCGGCGGCTGACCGCGATGCTGCTGGTCGGGGTGACCGGCTACGGCACCGCGATGCTCTTCGTGCTCTACGGCGCGCCCGACCTGGCGCTGACCCAGTTCCTGGTGGAGACGGCGACCATCGCCGTCTTCGTGCTGGTGCTGCGCCGGCTGCCGGAACGCTTCTCCGCCCGGCCGCTGCGCCGCAGCCGGTGGGCACGGCGGCTGGTCGGCGTCAGCGTCGGGGTGGTCCTCGCCGGCCTCGCCCTGGCCGCCGCCGGCTCCCGGACCGCCGCGCCGATCTCGCTGGCCTTCCCCGACCTCGCCCTGATCGAGGGGTACGGCCGCAACGTGGTCAACGTGACCCTGGTGGACATCCGGGCCTGGGACACCATGGGTGAGCTCGCGGTGCTGGTGGTGGCCGCCACCGGGGTGGCCAGCCTGATCTTCGAGCGGTCCCGCACCGGCCCTCGACCGCGCCGGGGCGAACCGTCGGGGGCGCCCCGGCGGGACACCGGGCCGGTCTGGCTCAGCGGTGGCCCGACCCTGCACGAGCGGCGCCGCTCGATCGTCTTCGAGGTGGTCACCCGGCTGATCTTCCACACCATGGTGCTCTTCTCGTTCTTCCTGCTCTTCTCCGGCCACAACGCCCCCGGCGGCGGCTTCGCCGGCGGCCTGGTGGCGAGCCTCGCGCTGACCCTGCGCTACCTCGCCGGCGGCCGGTACGAGCTGGCCGAGGGCGCCCCGGTCGGCGCGGGCACCGTGCTCGGCGCCGGGCTGGCGATCTCGGTCGGTGGCGGCGTGGTGGCCCTGCTGACCACCGGCGACGTGCTGGCGAGCACCAAGGTGAACCTGCCGCTGCCCTGGCTGGGCGAGCCGTACCTGGTCACCTCGCTCTTCTTCGACGTCGGCGTCTACCTGGTCGTGGTCGGGCTGGTGCTGGACATCCTGCGCAGCCTCGGCGCCGAGGTGGACCGGCACATCGAGGCGGCCGGCCGGCCCGAGCGGGGGCTCGTCGTCGAGGGGGAGGGGGAGTCGGGGTGAGGCAGGGCGGCGCGGGACCGACGCTGGTGCTGGTGCTCGCCGTGGGCGTGCTCGCGGCCACCGGGGTGACCCTGCTGCTGGAGCGGAGCCTGACCCGGATCCTGCTCGGCGTCATCCTGCTCGGCAACGGGGTGAACCTGCTCATCCTGCTCGGCGGCCGGTCCGGCGCGGCGCCGGTGGTCGGCACCGCCGAGGCGGCGGAGTTCAGCGACCCGCTGGTCCAGGCCATGGTGCTCACCGCCATCGTGATCACCTTCGGGCTGACCGCGTTCCTCGCGGCGGTCGCCTACCGCAGCTGGTATCTCGGCGGCGACGACGAGGTGCAGGACGACCTGGAGGATCGCCAGATCGTGCAGCTCGCCGAGCGCAACGAGGTGCTCGACGCCGACCTCGGCGGGGAGGGGCCGGACGACGACCCGGAGCAGGTGGACCCGGAGCCCGCCCGACGCCGGCTGCGCCGACGGGGTGGGCGGCAGTGAACCGGCTCGTGCCGCTGCCGGTGGTGGTGCCGCTGCTCGGCGCCGCGTTGACCCTGATCCTGGCCAACCTGCCCCGGTTGCAGCGCACGGTCAGCGTGGTCGCGCTCACCGGCAACCTGGTCGTCGCGGTGGCGCTGCTGGTGCAGGCGTACCGGCACGGGCCGGTGGTGACGCAGGTGGGCGGGTGGCGGGCGCCGGTGGGGATCGTGCTGGTCGCCGACCAGTTGGCCGCGCTGATGCTGGTGGTCTCCTCGGCGGTCACCCTCTGCGTGCTGATCTACTCCATCGGCCAGGGCCGCAGCGAGACCAGCGAATCCGCGCCGGTGAGCATCTACCACCCGACCTACCTGGTGCTGACCGCCGGCATCACCAACGCCTTCCTCGCCGGGGACCTGTTCAACCTCTTCGTCGGCTTCGAGATGCTGCTGGCCGCCAGCTTCGTGCTGATCACGCTGGGCGGCACCGAGGTCCGGATCCGCACCGGCTCGACGTACGTCGTGGTCGGCATCCTCTCCTCGATGATCTTCCTGGTCGCGGTCGGCCTGGTGTACGCCGCCACCGGCACCCTCAACCTGGCCCAGCTCGCCACCCGGCTCGACGCGCTGCCGGACGGCGTACGGCTGGGGTTGCAGCTGATGCTGCTGCTCGCCTTCGGCATCAAGGCGGCGGTCTTCCCGGTCTCCGCCTGGCTGCCGGACAGCTACCCGACCGCGCCGGCCCCGGTGACCGCGGTCTTCGCCGGCCTGCTCACCAAGGTCGGCGTCTACGCGATCATCCGGACCGAGACGCTGCTCTTCCCCGGTGGGCAGGTCTCCGGCCTGCTCATGGTGGTGGCCGGGCTGACCATGGTGGTCGGCGTGCTCGGCGCGGTGGCGCAGTCGGACATGAAGCGGCTCTTCTCGTTCACGCTGGTCAGCCACATCGGCTACATGATCTACGGGGTGGCGCTGAGCACCGCCGCCGCGCTCTCCGGCGCGATCTTCTACGTGGTGCACCACATCACCATCCAGACCACGCTCTTCCTCGTCGCCGGGCTGGTCGAGGAGCGTGCCGGCAGCACCGACCTGCGCCGGCTCGGCGGCCTGGCCCGGATCGCGCCGCTGCTGGCGGTGCTCTTCTTCGTCCCGGCGATGAACCTCGCCGGCATCCCGCCCTTCTCCGGCTTCCTCGGCAAGGTCGGCCTGCTCCAGGCCGGCGTGGCGGTCGGCGGGCCGCTGCCCTGGGTGCTGGTCGCCGCCGGCACGGCGACCAGCCTGCTTACCCTCTACGCCGCCTCGCGGGTGTGGAACATCGCGTTCTGGCGGGCGCCCCGGCTGGCCACCGACGAACCGGTGTCCGGCTGCCGCAGCTGATGGTGGGCGCCACCGCCGCCCTGGTGGTGCTGGGCCTGACGTTCACGCTCGCCGCCGGTCCGCTGTTCCGGGTCACCGCCGACGCCGCGGCCGACCTGCGGCTGCGCACCCCGTACGTGCGGGCCGTGCTGCCCGGCGGTACCCCGTGACCGCCCCGGACGCCGCCGGACCACCGCCCGCGAGGCGCTCCGGCCACCGCCGCCGCGACCAGGCGATCGCCCTGGGCTGGCTGATCGCGGTCTGGAACCTGCTCTGGGGCGACATCTCCTGGGGCAACCTGCTCGGCGGGGCGCTGGTCGGTGTCGCGGTGCTGCTGTTCTTCCCGCTGCCGTCGGTCTCCTTCGGCGGCCGGCTGCGGCCCCGGGCGCTGCTGGTGCTGCTGGCGACGTTCGTCGTGGAGCTGGTCGACGCCAGCGTGCACGTCGCCGCGATCGCCGTCCGCCCCGGCTACCGACCGCGCGGGGCGATCATCGGAGTACGCCTGCGGGTGGGCACCGACCTCAACCTGGCGCTCACCGCCGAGCTGCTCTCGCTGGTCCCCGGCACCCTGATCCTCGAGATCGACCGGGACTCGGGCGTCCTCTACGTGCACGTCCTGGACGTCCGGCGTCCGGAGGACCTGTCCGACAGTCGGGACCGGGTCCTCGCCGTCGAGGCACGCGTCGTCCGGGCGATCGGCTCCGACGCCGAGGTGCGTCTGCTCGCCACCGATCCCGTCGACCGGAGGTCCCCATGACCGTCGTCCTCACCGTCGTCCTGACCGTGCTGCTCTCGGTCACCGCGCTGCTGGCGCTGGCCCGGGTCTACCGGGGCCCGTCGCTGCTGGACCGGGTGATCGCCGCCGACCTGCTGCTCTCCGTCATGCTCGGTGCGGTCGGGGCGGAGGCCGCGGTCAACCGACACGCCACCACACTGCCGGTGCTGGTGGTGCTGTCGCTGCTCGGGTTCGTCGGCTCGGTGGCCCTGGTCCGCTTCGCCGTCCGGGAGGAGGCGTGACGCGCCGCGCCCCGGCCCGGCTGCCCGCCGTCCCGGCCCGGCCGGCGCGCCGCGGCGTCGCGAACGAAGAGGTGGCCCGGTGAGCGCGAGGAGTGCAGCGCAGCGGAGCCCCGCAGTCGCGAATGAGGACGTGGCCCGGTGAGCGTGGGTACGGTCGCCGACTGGCTGGGAGCGGTCGTCCTGGTGGCGGGGGCGCTGCTCAGCCTCGCCGCCGGGATCGGGGTGCTGCGCTTCCCGGACGTGCTGGACCGGATGCACGCCGCCACCAAGCCGCAGGTGCTCGGGGCGTTGCTCCTGCTGCTCGGGCTGGCGCTGCGGCTGCGCAGCCCCGCCGACCTCGGCATGATCGCGCTGGTCGCCGTCTTCCAACTGGCCACCGCGCCGGTGGCCGCGCAGATGATCGGCCGGGCCGCGTACCGGTCGGGGCGGGTGGACCGGACCCTGCTGGACCGGGACGAACTCGCCGAGCACCGGAAATAGGGGATGAGCGGCGGCTTTGTCCCCACCTTCAGCGGGCTTTCAGCGACCGCCGATAGAATTGCCGCATGATCGACTCCTCTGCCCAGGAGGGCAGCAGTAGCCTGCCGGGTCGTGCCCGGCATCCCATCACCCCGACGTCCCCGGGAGCCCTGAGCGACCCGTGTTGATCGTCGTCGGTCTCGTACTCATCATCGTTCTCACCGCCGCCACCGGCTACTTCGTGGCCCAGGAGTTCGGCTACGTCGCCGTGGACCGCGGCCGGCTCAAGCAACAGGCCGAGGAGGGCGACCAGGCGGCCGCCCGGGCCCTGGAGGTCACCGGCCGGCTCTCGTTCATGCTCTCCGGCGCCCAGCTCGGCATCACCGTGACCGCCCTGCTGGTCGGTTATGTCGCCGAGCCGTACCTGGGCGCCGGGCTGGCCGAACTGCTCGGCGGCGCCGGTGTCTCCACCGCGGTCAGCCTCCCGTTGTCGGTGACGCTGGCCCTGCTCATCGCCACCGTGGTGCAGATGGTCCTCGGTGAACTCGCCCCGAAGAACCTGGCCATCGCCCGCGCCGAGCCGCTGGCCCGGGCGCTGAGTCGCTCCACCCTGATGTACCTGAGGGTCGCCGGCCCGCTGATCACGCTCTTCGACCGGGCGGCGGTGCGGCTGCTGCGCCGGGTCGGCATCGAGCCGATCGAGGAACTGCCCAGCGGCGCCACCCCGGAGGACCTGGAACAGATCATCGCCGAGTCCCGGGAGGAGGGGCACCTCGACGCCGAGATGTCCGACCTGCTCGATCGGGGCCTCGACTTCCGGGAGCTGACCGCCGGGGAGGCCATGGTGCCCCGGGTCGACGTGCACACCGTACGGGCGCACGAGCCGGTCAGCCGGGTGGTCGAGCTGCTCGACACCGGCCACTCCCGCTTCCCGGTGCGCGGCGCCGAGGGCGTGGACGACCTGGTCGGCGTGGTCGGCATCGCCGACGTGCTCGGCGTACCCCCGACGCGGCGCGCCACCACCCCGGTCAGCGCGGTGGCCGTACCCCCGTTGCTGGTGCCCGAGACGCTGCCGCTGCCGACGGTGCTGGACCGGCTGCGGTCCGGGCACCGGCAGCTGGCCTGCGTGGTCGACGAGTACGGCGGCTTCGCCGGCGTGATCACGCTGGAGGACATCGCCGAGGAGCTGGTCGGTCCGATCCGCGACGAGGACGACCCGCCGGAGCGCGCCCCCGCCCGGCAGGCGGACGGCTCCTGGGTGGTGCCGGCCCGCTGGCGGATCGACGAGGTCGCCGACAGCACCGGCATCGCGCTGCCCGAGGCCCCCGAGTACGACACCCTCTCCGGGCTGGTCATGCGCGAGCTGGGCCGGGTGCCCGAGGTCGGTGACCGGCTGGAGATCAGCCTGGCCGCCGACGGCGAGGAGCCGCGCGAGCGCGCCCTGGTCGAGGTGCTCGTGGTGGACCGGCACGTGGCCGACTCGGTGCGGCTGCGGATGGCCGGCGAGGCGCCCGGCGGGGAGGTGGCGGCATGAGCCCCGGCGTCGCACTGCTGGTCTCGGCGCTGCTGCTGGTGCTCAACGGCTTCTTCGTGGCCGCCGAGTTCGCCCTGTTGGCGAGCAAGCGCTACCGCTTGGAACAGGCCGCCGCCGGTGGCGGTCGAGCGGCCCGGGCGGCCCTGGACGGCGTCCGCGAGCTGTCGCTGATGCTGGCCGGCGCGCAGCTCGGCATCACGCTGTGCACCCTGGGACTCGGCGCGCTCGCCGAGCCGGCGATCGAACACCTGCTCAGCCCGCTGCTGCACACGGTGGGGCTGCCCGACGCGGCCAGCCACGCGGTCGCGCTGGTCTTCGCGCTGGCGCTGGTGACCTTCCTGCACCTGGTCGTCGGGGAGATGGCCCCGAAGTCGTGGGCGATCACCGACGCCGAGCGGTCGGCGCTGTTGCTGGCGTTGCCGTTCCGGGCCTTCGCCCGGGTGGCCCGGCCGGTCCTGTCGGCGCTCAACGCGCTGGCCAACGTGATACTGCGGCTGGTCGGGGTGCAGCAGCAGGACCAGCTCGCCCAGGTGCACGGCCCGGACGAGCTGCGCATCCTGCTGGAGCAGTCCCGCGAGCACGGGCTGCTCGGCGCCGAGCAGCACCACCTGCTGACCAGCATGTTGGAGTTGCAGGGGACCACCGTCCGGGACGTGATGGAGCCCTTCGACGAGATCGTCACGGTCCGCCGCGACGACACCGCGGACCGGATCGAGCAGGTCAGCCGGGACAGCGGCCGGTCCCGGCTCGCCGTCCTGGACCCGGGTGGCGAGGTCTGCGGCCTGGTCCACGTGCGGGAGGCGGTGCGGGCGGTCACCACCGGCCGGCCGGCGACGGCGGGCGAGCTGATGACCCGGGCGTTCACCCTGCCGGCGGCCTCCTCGGTCACCGAGGCGGTGGCCGCGGGAGGCGGTGCGGGCGGTCACCACCGGCCGGCCGGCGACGGCGGGCGAGCTGATGACCCGGGCGTTCACCCTGCCGGCGGCCTCCTCGGTCACCGA
>NZ_JAEVHN010000112.1:0-13304 GCF_016803375.1 Micromonospora sp. 4G55 | reverse complement strand
GCCCGAGCAGCACCCCGGGGGTACGCGGGTTGCGGCCCGCCTCGGCGGCGTCGCCGGCCCGGGTACGCCGGTGCGACAGCGGCTCGCCGTCGGCGTTGAGGTGGTGCGGGGCGGCGTAGGTCACGGTGGTGTGCACGATGTCGCCGGGGCGGATCTGCCCGACCAGGGAGCCCGCATCGAAGTGGACCAGCCGCCGTCGCGGGCGCGGCCGGACATCCGGCCGGTGCGCTCGTCCTTGCGCCCCTCGCCGACGGCGACCAGCACCTCGACGGTCTCCCCCACCAGGCGCTTGTTCTCCGCCCAGGTGATCTCCTCCACGCAGGCGATGAGCCGCTCGTAGCGCTCCTGCACGACCTGCTTGGGCAGCTGGCCGTCCATGGTGGCCGCCGGGGTGCCGGGGCGCTTGGAGTACTGGAAGGTGAACGCCGAGGAGAACCGGGCCTCGCGGACCACGTCCAGGGTGCGCTGGAAGTCGGCCTCGGTTTCGCCGGGGAAGCCGACGATGATGTCGGTGGTGATCGCCGCGTCCGGCATCGCCGCCCGGACCTTCTCGATGATCCCCAGGTACTTCTCCGACCGGTACGAGCGGCGCATCGCGCGCAGCACGTCGTCCGAGCCGGACTGCAACGGCATGTGCAGCGAGTGGCAGACGTTCGGCGTCTCGGCCATCGCGGCGATCACGTCGTCGGTGAAGTCCTTCGGGTGCGGGCTGGTGAACCGGACCCGCTCCAGGCCCTCGATGTCACCGCAGGCGCGCAGCAGCTTGCCGAACGCGTACCGGTCGCCGAACTCGACGCCGTAGGAGTTGACGTTCTGCCCGAGCAGGGTCACCTCCAGCACGCCCTCGTCGACCAGGGCGCGCACCTCGGAGAGGATGTCGCCGGGGCGGCGGTCCTTCTCCTTGCCGCGCAGGGAGGGCACGATGCAGAACGTGCAGGTGTTGTTGCAGCCCACCGAGATCGACACCCAGCCGGCGTACGTCGACTCGCGCCGGGTGGGCAGCGTCGACGGGAAGACGTCGAGGGATTCGAGGATCTCCACCTCGGCGGCGGTGTTGTGCCGGGCCCGCTCCAGCAGCACCGGCAGCGAGCCGATGTTGTGCGTGCCGAAGACGACGTCGACCCAGGGGGCCTTACGGACGATCTCGCCGCGGTCCTTCTGGGCCAGGCAGCCGCCGACGGCGATCTGCATGCCGGGGTGCTTGTCCTTCACGGGGCGCAGATGACCCAGGTTGCCGTAGAGCCGGTTGTCGGCGTTCTCCCGGACGGCGCAGGTGTTGAACACCACCACGTCCGGGTTGTCGTCGACCTCGGCGGCGCGCACGTAGCCGGCCTGCTCCAGCAGGCCGGAAATGCGCTCGGAGTCGTGCACGTTCATCTGGCAGCCGTACGTGCGCACCTGGTAGGTGCGCGGGCTGCTGGCGGCTGCGGTAGTCATGACGTGCACAGCGTATCCGGGCCGACCGGGTGGACCCGAACGAGGAGGAGCCATGTGCCGAAGCATCAAGACCCTGCGTGAGCCGTACGTGCCGGAGGTGACGCCGGCCGACATCGAGGCGGCGGCGTTGCAGTACGTCCGCAAGATCTCCGGCTTCCGCGCCCCGGCCGCGCACAACGCCGAGGCGTTCGACGCGGCGGTGCGCGCGGTGGCCGCCGCCACGGCGACCCTGCTCGACCAGCTCCAGGTCCGCGGCTCCCGCCCCGCACGCGCCAGCTGACCCGACCCACACCCCGCTCCCGGGACGTCCCCTGCGCCTGCACTTTCCGAGAAAGAGGGGCTATTCCGGCCTTGATGGCCCCGCTTTCTCCGAAAGTGCGCGCGAATGGGGCCGGGGGGGGTGGCCCCGGCGGGGTCAGGCGGCGGCTAGGGCGGGGTTGATTGAGTCGGGGGCCCAGCGCGAGCGGTGGCACCGGGACCAGCCCCGGCAGCCGGGATGGGCCAGCGTGCAGAGCCGCTGGTTGCTGAGCACCTCGCCGTCGTCGGTCTCGGTCACGTCGAAGTGCACCGGGCGGATCGTGCCGTCCGGCGCGACCAGCAGGTGCCGGCCGGCGTCGAGGGTGTCGTCGGTCAGCAGGCAGTTGCGGTCCAGCAGCCGGGCCAGCGCGGCGATGCTGGTGCGCTCGCTCAGCCGCTCGGGCACCCCGTAGCAGTCCACCACCGTGCCGAACTCCCCCGGCGCCTCCCACACGTCGCAGATCACCGCGTACGTGGGCAGCCGGGCCGGGTCGGCGACGGCGAGGGGCATCACCACCCGACCGAGCGCCTCGGCCAGCGCGGGGTACACCTCCACGGGTGCCGCCCCGTCGATTCTCCAGTTCCACAGCTCGGTCATGCCGCCTCCTCGCTGCGTTCGTCCCACCGGCCTCCGGATCGGGCCTTACTGACGATGGTGGGGTGCATATGACCTCAGCCGGGGCCAAGTTACCGGTCTGTGACCATTCCGGGCAAAATTTCCTCGGGCGCCGTTGCACCGAGTAGCAGGAAGGTGACAGTTTATCGGGTATGGTGCCCGATCCGGACAACCGGGGCCGGCGGGTTCGTGTCGGGTTTCGCGCCGCCGCGACTCCTCCTCGCCGGGGCGGTCCGGTGGGCGGGGTCAGCGGAGCACGAGCCGGTGCTCGCCGGCGGGCAGCAGCTCGCCGACCACGGTGCCACCGGGGACCTCGCCGGCGACCAGCAGCCCGCCGGAGGTCTGCGCGTCGGCGAGCAGCAGCCGGTCCGCCTCGTCGGTGGACCCGAAGTCGGTCCACGGGGTCACCCAGTCCAGGTTGCGCCGGGTGCCGCCGCTGACGTACCCGTCCCGGACGGCCTCCCGCGCGCCCGGCAGGTACGGCACCCGGGCGGTGTCGATCGCGACCGTGAGGCGGCTGGCCCGGGCCAGCTTCGCGGCGTGCCCGAGCAGGCCGAAGCCGGTGACGTCGGTGCCGCAGCGGATGCCGGCCGCGACCGCCGCGCGGGCGGCATCGGAGTTGAGCGCGGCCATCGAGGCGACGGCCTCGGCGAACCGCTCGCCGGTCCGCTTGTGCCGGGTGTTGAGCACCCCGACGCCGAGCGGCTTGGTCAGCGACAGCGGCAGGCCGGCCCGGCCGGCGTCCAGGGTGATCAGCTCCTCGGGGCGGACCACGCCGGTGACGGCCAGGCCGTACTTGGGGCCGTCGTCGTCGACGCTGTGCCCGCCGGCGAGGTGGCAGCCGGCCTCCCGGGTGACGTCCTGCCCGCCGCGCAGCACCTCGCGGGCCAGTTCCAGCGGGAGCACCTCGCGCGGCCAGCAGAGCAGGTTCAACGCGACCAGCGGGGTGCCGCCCATGGCGTACACGTCCGACAGCGCGTTGGCGGCGGCGATCCGGCCCCAGTCGTACGGGTCGTCGACCACCGGGGTGAAGAAGTCGGCGGTGCTGACCAGCCCGGTCCGCTCGTCCAGGCGGACCACCGCGGCGTCGTCGCCGTGGTCCAGCCCGACCAGCAGTTCGGCGGTGCCGGCGGCCGGGCCCAGCCCGGCCACCATCGCCTCCAGCTCGCCGGGCGGGATCTTGCAGGCGCAGCCGCCGCCACGGGCGTAATCGGTCAGACGGACCCGGTCGGTCATCCCCACATGATCTCGGCGGAGCGCCGCCACCGCCACTCGAACTCCCCGCGCCGGGGCGGAATTCGGACTCCTGGGCACGGCCGGCAGTGGTGTTACCGCTCCGTGACCAACCAGGTTGCGTTCCGCCACTTCACCCCGCCTACAGTTGCCCAACCGGGGGTCGACCGACCCCGCTTCCGGGACAGACGACAGGGACGGTGTACGACGTGACGACGGGCGAACCGCTCATCGTGCTGGACGGGGTCAACAAGTACTTCGGCCCGCTGCACGTGTTGGACGACGTGTCGCTCTCCGTCGGCAGGGGCGAAGTGGTCGTGGTGATCGGCCCTTCCGGCTCCGGCAAGTCGACGCTCTGCCGGACGATCAACCGGCTGGAGCCCATCGACTCCGGCACCATCACCTTCGACGGGCAGCCGCTGCCCGCCGAGGGTCGGGCGCTGGCGAAGCTGCGCAGCGAGGTCGGCATGGTCTTCCAGTCGTTCAACCTCTTCGCGCACAAGACGATCCTGGAGAACGTCACCATCGGCCCGATCAAGGTCCGCAAGGAGAAGCCGGCCGTCGCCCGCGAGCGCGGCCTGGCCCTGCTGGACCGGGTCGGCATCGCCAACCAGGCCGACAAGTACCCCGCTCAGCTCTCCGGCGGCCAGCAGCAGCGCGCCGCGATCGCCCGCGCGCTGGCCATGCAGCCCAAGGCGATGCTCTTCGACGAGCCGACCAGCGCGCTCGACCCGGAGATGGTCGGCGAGGTGCTGGACGTGATGACCTCGCTGGCCCGCGACGGCATGACCATGGTCGTGGTGACCCACGAGATGGGCTTCGCCCGGCACGCCGCGAACCGGGTCATCTTCATGGCCGACGGCCAGCTCGTCGAGGACGCCCCGCCGGCCGAGTTCTTCGCGAACCCCCGCAGCGAGCGGGCCAGGGACTTCCTCTCCAAGATCCTCACGCACTAGGCGTCCGTACGTGGAGCACGCCGTCCTGCGGCGGGCTCGTCCAAGAAGGAGATGAGTATGCGTATCAAGCGCGTAGCCGCGCTCGCGGCGGCCGCCACCCTGGCGCTCGGCATGGCCGCCTGCGGCGGCGATTCCGACGAGGGCACCGGCGCCGGCAGCAAGTCGTTCGCCGCCGGCAGCACCATGGAGAAGCTCAACAAGGCCCAGAAGATCAAGATCGGCACCAAGTTCGACCAGCCGGGCTTCGGTCAGAAGGGCCTGTCGGGCAAGCCGGAGGGCTTCGACGTCGAGATCGCCAAGATCATCGTCAAGGAACTCGGCATCCCCGCGGACAAGATCGAGTACGTCGAGACGCCGTCGAAGGTCCGTGAGGACGTCATCGTCAACGGCACCGTCGACCTCGTCGCGGCGACGTACACGATCAACGACAAGCGCAAGGAGCGCATCGCCTTCGCGGGCCCGTACTACGAGGCCGGCCAGAACATCCTGGTCAAGAAGGACGACGCCACGATCACCGGCCCGGACTCCTTCAAGGACGGCACCAAGAAGGTCTGCTCGGTCACCGGCTCGACCCCGGCCGAGACGATCAAGCAGTACGTCAAGGACGTCGCCACCCAGCTGGTGCTCTTCGACACCTACGACAAGTGCCGCGACGCCCTCAAGGGCGGTCAGGTCGACGCCGTCACCACGGACAACGTGATCCTGCTCGGCTACATCGCCAAGGACGAGGCGTCGTTCAAGCTGGCCGGTGACAACTTCACCAAGGAGCCGTACGGCATCGGGGTGAAGAAGGAGGACACCGCGTTCCGCACCTTCATCAACGACACGCTCGAGAAGGCGTTCGCCGACGGCAGCTGGAAGAAGGCCTGGGACGACACCGCCGGCAAGTTCGGCGCGGAGCTGGGCACCGCCCCGACCGTCAACCGCTACTGATCTGATCCTTCGATCGCCGAGGGTGGGGAGGAACACCGACCCGTGAACGTGCTCATCGACAAGTTCGACGTCTTTGCGGGTGGTTTCTGGCTCACCCTCCAGATCTGCGTACTCGCCGCGATCGGCGCCCTGATCCTGGGCGCCGTCGTGGCGGTACTCCGCATCTCCCCGGTGCCGCCGCTGCGCGCGGTCGGCACCGGGTATGTGAACGTCTTCCGGAACATGCCGCTGACCGTGGTGATGTTCTTCGCCGCCTTCGGCCTGCCGGCGCTCGGCTCCAACGCCGACTTCCTGCGCCTCCCCGGCCTGGACGCGGTGTTCAGCCGGCTCGACACGGACCTGCCGTACTTCCGCTTCGCCCTGATCGCCCTGGTGCTCTACACCGCCGCCTTCGTCTGCGAGGCGCTGCGGTCCGGGGTGAACGCGGTGCCCGCCGGGCAGGCCGAGGCCGCGCGGTCGCTCGGCCTGACCTTCGGCCAGAACCTGCGGTACGTGGTGCTGCCGCAGTCCTGGAAGGCCTCGGTGGTGCCGCTCGGCTCGGTGATCATCGCGATGATCAAGAACTCGGCGCTGGCCGGCTTCTTCGGGGTCGTCGGCGACCTGTCGGCCACAGCCGACCAGCTCACCGGAGCCGAGGGCTACGCCTTCATCCCGGTCGCCATCGGCATCTCGATCGGCTACCTGATCATGACCGTCCCGCTCGGCGCCCTGCTGGACCGGATCGAGAAGCGACAGGCGGTGGCCCGATGAGTCAGCAGACCAGCGTCCTCTACGACGTCCCCGGCCCCCGCCAGCGGCGGATCACCCTGATCAGCAGCGTGATCGCCGGGGTGGTCCTGCTCGTCGGGGCGTACTTCCTGATCTACCGGCCGCTGGACGAGAAGGGCCAGTTCTCGATGGAGCTGTGGGGGCCGCTGGTCGACCCCTCCAACGAGAACTTCTCCCTGGTCTGGGAGCGGATCGGCATCGGCTTCAAGAACACCCTGATCGCGGCGGCGCTGGCCATCGTCGCGTCGCTGGTGGTCGGGACCCTGCTGGCCGTGCTGCGGATCCAGCTCAAGAGCCTGACCCGGCGCCGCTTCACCGGGCTGGCGACGCCGGTGGCGTACCTGCTGCGCGGGCTGAGCCTGCTGCTCTCGGCGGTCACCCGGGTCTGCGTCGAGGTGTTCCGCGGCCTGCCGGTGGTCATCACCATCTTCTTCGTGGCCCGGGGCTTCCCCGAGTTCGGCGCCTCGTTCGACGCGCTCTGGTACCTGGTGATCGGCCTGACCATCTACAACTCGGTGGTCATCGCGGAGATCCTCCGCTCCGGCATGGAGGGGCTGCCCGGCGGCCAGGCCGAGGCCGCCGCCGCGATCGGCCTCTCGCCGATGCAGGCCACCCGCATGATCCTGCTGCCGCAGTCGTTCCGGATCATGCTGCCGGCGCTGATCAGCCAGCTGGTCGTGGTCCTCAAGGACACCTCGCTGGGCTTCATCATCAGCTACGAGGAGACGCTCAACATCGGCAAGCAGGTCATCGGCGTACTGGGCAACCCGATCCAGGTCTACGTCGTGATCGCCGTGCTCTTCATCGCCGTCAACTACTCGCTGTCGAAGCTGGCGCAGTACCTGCAGCGCCGGCTCTCGCAGGGCCGCAAGACCGCGGGCACCCCGGCGCAGAACCCGCCGCCCGCGGCGCTCATGTCGCAGGCCGAGGGCGCCGGCGGCAACTGATCGACCCGTACGACGAAGAGGGCCGGCCCGCACGGGCGGCCCTCTTCGTCTGCGTACGCCTCAGCGGGCGATCTCGGTGACCCGGGACTCGCGGACCACGGTCACCCGGATCTGACCCGGGTAGGTCAGCTCCTCCTCGATCTGCTTGGCCACGTCTCGAGCCAGGACCGCCGCGCCGATGTCGTCGACGTCCTCCGGCTTGACCATCACCCGGACCTCCCGGCCCGCCTGCATGGCGAAGACCTTCTCCACGCCGAGCTTGCCGGCCGCGATCTCCTCGATCCGCTCCAGCCGCTTGACGTACGCCTCCAGGCTCTCCCGCCGGCGCCCGGCCGCCCGCCCGAGCAGGCGTCGGAGGCCTGGGTGAGCACCGCCTCGATGGTCTGCGGCGGCACCTCGTTGTGGTGCGCCTCGATGGCGTGCACCACGTCCTCGCTCTCGCCGTACTTGCGGGCCAGGTCGGCGCCGATGATGGCATGCGAGCCCTCCACCTCGTGGGTGAGCGCCTTGCCGATGTCGTGCAGGAACGCGCACCGCTTGATGGTGGGGATGTCCAACCGCAGCTCGGCGGCCATGATCCCGGCGATGTGCGCGGTCTCCACCAGGTGCTTGAGCACGTTCTGCCCGTACGACGTCCGGTAGCGCAGCCGGCCGAGCAGAGTGACCAGCTCCGGGTGGATCTCGGTGATGCCGACCTCGACCAGGGCGTCCTCGGCGGCCCGGTGGCAGAGCTCCTCGACCTCCTGGCGGGCCAGGTCGTGCACCTCCTCGATCCGGTGCGGGTGGATCCGGCCGTCGAGGACCAGCTTCTCCAGGGTGAGCCGGCCGACCTCCCGGCGTACCGGGTCGAAGCAGGACAGCAGCACCGCCTCGGGAGTGTCGTCGATGATCAGGTTCACCCCGGTGACCGACTCGAAGGCGCGGATGTTGCGCCCCTCCCGGCCGATGATCCGCCCCTTCATCTCGTCGCCGGGCAGGTGCAGGACGCTGACCACGCTCTCCGCGGTCTGCTCGCTGGCCACCCGCTGGATGGCGTCCACCACGATGTGCCGGGCGCGCTGCTCGGCGGTGTTGCGGGCGTCGGACTCGATGTCCCGCACCAGCAGCGCGGCCTCCCGCTTGGCCTGGGTCTCGATCGCCTCGATCAGCTCCGCCCGCGCGGCGTCGGCGGTCAGCCCGGCGACCCGTTCCAACTCACGGCGGCGCTGCTCCTCGGCGGCGGTCAGCGCGGTCTCCCGCTTCGCCAGCCCGGCCTCCCGCTTCGCCAGCTCAGCGCTGGCCGCGGTGAGCTGCCGTTCCCGCTCGGCGAGGCGCTCGACCTCCTCGGTGTGCAGCCGCTCCCGCTCGTCCATCCGCGCGGCCCGGCGTTCCACCTCGGCGGCCTGCTCGCGGGTGGTGGCGGCGAGAACGGCCACCTCCCGCTCGCCGCTGCGCCGGGCGGCGGTCCGCAACTGCTCGGCGTCGGCCTCGGCCTGCCGGTGGGCCCGCTCCAGGATGGTGTCCGCCTCGGCGCGGGCGTCGTCGAGCACCCGGCGGGCCTCGGCCCGGGCCGACTTCGCCTCGGCCTTCGCGGCGGCCGCCTCGGTCCGGGCGGCGGCTGCGGCGGACTTCGCCACGTCGATGGTGCTGTTCGCCTCGTCGGCGGCGCTGCGCAACGCCGCCAGGGACTGCTCCTGGCGATCCTTCTCGGCGATGAATGCCGGGTCCTCCGGGGCCGGGGCCGCGCGGAAGCCGCGGATCGCGCGGACGCCGAAGAGCACCGCGCCCACCACGACCAGCGCCAGCAGCAGCACGGCGACGAGCAGCACCACCTCGACGCCGCTCATCTCGGCGCCCCGTCACTGTCGCGCGCGAGGTCGGACCGTCCTGCGCCACCGGCAGACCCCCGACCGCCGACACCCCCTGGGGACCCGTGGTCCCTGTGCCGCCCCGCCATGGCCGCCTCCCCTGAACGTCGACACCGTGGAGGTTCGTGCCGACAGGCACGCGCCTCCACGGCCCTGGACGCCCGACCGAGCGGCTGGCCGCGGGTACAGCTCTCCGTCGGCGGTGCCCCGCAGGGGCATCGTCGACCGCCGGGTGCAGTTGTCGGATCGGCTCCGGACCGGCTGTCCGGGCGACCGTCAAAGGCCGGTGGAGCTGGCCAAAGTGATGCTGTTCTGTTACGCGATCTATGTTGTGCGCTTAGCCTGCGCTGGTCGGGCAATGTGAGCCTGTAGGGCGAGGCTAGGTCGCCGAGGGCCGTTCGGTCAAGAACTCATGATCAAACCCCCCGAACGGAGCGAAGTCGAGCCGTCACCGGCTGCCGATGGCATGACGGACAGCAGCGGACAAACGACCCGGCGAACCGGGGTACGCGTCGCCTTCCGGGCCTGCTCACGGCCCCACCGGGAGCGCGAGATCACGAGGCGCCGAGGGCGAGGGTCAGCCGGTGCCGGGGGCGGGTTCAGCAGGCGCCGGGAGTGCGGAGTCAGCAGGCGCCGAGGGCGCGGGCGGCGGCGATCAGGGCGGCGTTGTCGGGGGCGGGAGCACCGTCCGGGAGGCTGACGGTGTCCTCGAGGCCGATCCGGGTGTCCAGGCCCCGGCGTACCGCCTCGGCGAGCACCGGCCAGGCGGCGGCGCCCTCGCCGTGCAGCAGCACCGGCGGCCCGCCCGGGGCGAGCAGCGCGAGCATGGCGTCGGCGTCGGCCAGTGCCCGGGTCGGGTCGTCCGGGGTGCACTCGACGAGGATTCGCCCTACCGGCACCCCCCACCCCTGGTGGGTGCGGACGGCCTCCGGGGTCCAGAGGCCGGCCTCGACCAGCACGCCCCGCTCGTGCAGCGCGGCGGCGACGGCCTCCGCCCCCTCCTCGTGCGCGTTGACCGAGGCGAAGTCGGGCAGCACCGTCCAGGCCCGTACGGCGGCGACCCGGGCAGCCGGGTCGGGCTCGATCCACGCCCCGGTGCTCACCCCGACGGGGAGCCCCGGCCGGGTGGCCCGGACGGCGGTCACCGCGTCGGCGATCACCGCCGGCGCCATCGACTCCACGCCGGAGGCGTCGCGGGGGTGGACGTGCACGGCGGCCACACCGAGGTCGGCGCAGCGGGCCGCGTCGGCGGCCAGCTCGGCCGGGGTGACCGGCACGCCGGGATGCTCGTCGCGGCCCCGGCCGCCGTTGAGACACGCCTTCAGCACCCGATCATCCTCCCCCGCCCGGACGCCACCGGCATGATCAGCGCCAGGCGTCTCACGGTTGCCGGGCGGCACAGTGCCGCACCGGGCGGAGCGGCCCGCCCCGGGCACCGGCTGCGGGACATCACCAGCCGGTGCGCGTCCCAGCCGCAGGGCGCGTGCTCAGCGCTGCGCGGGCGTCCCCCCTCGGGTTGATCATGAGGTTGACAGCGGTGGGGGAGATCATCTCCGCCACTAACCTCATGATAACCGCAGCGGGCGTCGGGCGTCCGGTGGGGCGGGCGTCCCGCTGGGAGGCGTCGGTCAGTCGGTGGCGCGGGTGTCCCGGTCGAGCTCGCCCTCGGCCTCGGCCAGGGCGTCGGCGTCGATCTGCTCGGCGAACTCGGCCGCCTCGGCGCTCTGCGCGGCGAGGGCGTCCTTCACCGCGCGGATCGCCACGCCCGGCGGGTAGCCCTTGCGGGCGAGCATCCCGACCAGCCGGCGGAACACCGCGTCCGGCTCGCCCCGGGCGGTGCGCAGCTTCCGCTCGGCCAGGGCGCGGGCGGTCTCCGCCTCGGTCTCCTCGTCCAGTTCGCCGAGCGCCTCGCTGGCCACGTCGCCGTCCACGCCGCGCTGGCGCAGCTCGTTGGCCAGCGCCCGGCGGGCCAGGCCCCGGCCGGTGTGCCGGCTGGAGACCCAGGCGCGGGCGAAGGCGGCGTCGTCGATGATGCCGACCTCGTCGTACCGGTCGAGCACGTCGGCCGACACCTCGTCGGAGATGCCCCGCTTGGCCAACGCCCCGGCCAGCTCGGCCCGGGTGCGCGGGCGTACCGCGAGCTGCCGCAGGCAGATCTCCCGGGCCACCTCGGCCTCGTCGCGCGGTGGGGTCGGGGTCGCCTCCGGCTCGGTCTCATCGGACCGGCCACGACGCCCTCGACGGGGGCGTGGGGTGAAGCCGTCACCCGCCCGGGGCGGGCTGGCATCCCAGCCCCGCCCCGTGCGGGCGCGTCGTCCTGCCACTTAGCCGGCGGCCGATCAGAAGTCGACCGGCGGCAGCTCCGGGCCACCGGCGGCGTCGCCCGCGCCGACCCCGACGCCGAGCTTCTCCAGGATCTTCTTCTCGATCTCGGCGGCCACGTCCGGGTTCTCCTTGAGGAACTCCCGGGCCTTCTCCTTGCCCTGGCCGAGCTGGTCACCGTCGTAGGTGTACCAGGCGCCGGACTTGCGGATGATCGCCTGCTCCACGCCGACATCGATCAGCGAGCCCTCGCGGGAGATGCCCTTGCCGTACATGATGTCGAACTCGGCCTGCTTGAACGGCGCGGCGACCTTGTTCTTCACGACCTTGACCCGGGTGCGGTTACCGACCACGTCGGTGCCGTCCTTCAGGCTCTCGATGCGGCGCACGTCGAGTCGGACCGAGGCGTAGAACTTCAGCGCCCGACCACCGGTGGTGGTCTCCGGGCTGCCGAACATCACGCCGATCTTCTCGCGGAGCTGGTTGATGAAGATCGCCGTGGTGCCGGTGTTGTTGAGCACACCGGTGATCTTCCGCAGCGCCTGGCTCATCAGCCGGGCCTGGAGACCCACGTGGCTGTCGCCCATCTCGCCCTCGATCTCGGCGCGCGGCACCAGGGCCGCGACCGAGTCGATCACGATGACGTCGATCGCGCCGGAACGGACCAGCATGTCGGCGATCTCCAGCGCCTGCTCGCCGGTGTCCGGCTGAGAGACCAGCAGCGCGTCGGTGTCGACGCCGAGGGCCTTCGCGTACTCCGGGTCGAGCGCGTGCTCGGCGTCGACGAAGGCGGCGATGCCGCCGGCCCGCTGGGCGTTGGCCACCGCGTGCAGGGCGACCGTGGTCTTACCGCTGGACTCGGGACCGTAGATCTCGACGACCCGGCCGCGGGGCAGACCGCCCACGCCGAGCGCCACGTCGAGCGCGATCGAGCCGGTGGGGATCACCGAGGTCTGGATGACCGGCCGCTCCCCCAGCCGCATCACCGAACCCTTGCCGAACTGCTTGTCGATCTGAGCGAGAGCAAGGTCGAGTGCCTTCTCCCGATCGGGCCCTGCGGCCATGTTTGCCACCCCTGCCTTCGCCGGCGTCTTTCCTGAGCTTCGCGTCACGCGGGACACGCTAGGCGCTGGGTCCGACAGAAAACCAGCCGACGGGCCGTGAGCTGTGGACGAGCACCCCGCTGTGGACAATAGCCGAACAGGTGTACGAGTCGGCAAGCGACACGCGGGAGCGACGAAAACCGCTCAGCGTAGCCGGGCGGGCACCCGGTCGGGGTAGGCGGCGACGACGGCCCGCCACACCACGTGGGTCTGCTCACCCGAGGCGAGCGCCTGCTCGATGGTCCGCCCGCCCAGCTGGGACAACACCTGGTCGCGGGCGATGCTGGCCGCGTAGCCCGGCCCGAAGGCCTCGTCCAGCCGGGCCCAGAAGTCGGTCAGCCGCACGTGATCAGTCCTCCTCGTCCGGTGCCCCCACCGGCACCGGACGCAACGCTAGCGCCACCAGGGGCACCACCGCGATCGCCGCCAGCAGGGTCAGCACCGGATAACCCGCCGCCCGCATGACAAACCCGCTCAGGGCGGCGGCGACGGCGCCGGCCAGCCCCATCGTCAGGTCGGAGAGACCCTGCACGCTCGGCCGGATCGCCGCCGGCACCGACTCCGACAGCAGGGTGGAGCCGGCCACCATGGTGCCGGACCAGCCCAGCCCGAGCAGGGCCAGGCCGACCGAGAGCCGGGGCGTGTGGTGCCCGGCGGTGCCGGCGACCGCGCACGCGGCCAGCAGCAGCCCGACGCCGCCGAGGACGACCGCGCGCCGCCCCAGCCGGTCGGTGAGCCAGCCCACCAGCGGGCTGAGCGCGTACATGCCGGCGATGTGCAGGCTCAGCACGATGCCGACCACCCGGAGCACGTCGGCGTCGCCGTGCGACTCGCCGAGGCGTACC
>NZ_JAEVHN010000111.1:0-13306 GCF_016803375.1 Micromonospora sp. 4G55 | reverse complement strand
CCCCCGGTGGTCACCCGGGCCGCTCTCGACCCGTCGCTGGTCGCGGGCCGGGGCGCCGACGTCGGTTTCCTGGAGCAGGAGGCGGAGCACGCCACCACGAACGGCACGCTGATCGGCCCGGGGCGCACGGCGTACGCCCTGGCGTCGGAGGCCTCCGGTCGCCGGGCGGTGAGCCTGGCGCCCGGCCAGTTCGTCGAGTTCACGCTGCCGGCCGCGACCAACGCCATCACCGTGCGCTACAGCATCCCGGACGCGCCCACCGGCGGCGGCAGCACCGCGCCGCTGGACGTCTCGGTCGGTCGCCGGCCCGCCCGGACCATGACGCTCACCTCGCAGTACGCCTGGCTCTACAACCAGTATCCGTTCTCCAACGACCCCACCGCCGGCCTGCTGCACCCGGACTGGTGGATCACCGAGTGCTCCTGCGTCCCCGCGGCCACCACGCCCACCCCGACGATCACCAGGCCGTTCCGCCCGCACCACTTCTACGACGAGCAGCGCATGCTGCTCGGCCGGACGTACCCGGCGGGGAGCGTGCTGCGGCTCGCGGTCCCGGCGGGCAGCGTCGCGCCGTGGACGGTCATCGACCTGCTCGACTCGGAGCTGGTCGCCCCGCCGCGCGTCGTGCCGGTCGCGGCGAACGTGCTGGCGTTCGGAGCGGATCCGACCGGCCGCCGCGACTCCGCCGGCGCCTTCGACCGGGCCATCGCCTTCGCCCGGCGCGCCAAGCTGAAGGTCTACCTGCCGCCGGGGACCTACCAGGTGAACCGCCACATCGTCGTCGACGACGTCACCATCGAGGGCGCCGGCAACTGGTACACGATCGTCAAGGGACGCGAGGTCGCGCTCGACACCCCGGCCCCGGACGGCTCGGTGCACACCGGGGTCGGCTTCTACGGCCGGCCCGCGTCGGCGGGTGGCAGCCGCAACGTTCACCTGTCCGGTTTCGCGATCGAGGGCGACGTCCGCGAGCGGATCGACACCGACCAGGTCAACGGCGTCGGTGGCGCGCTGAGCCACTCCAGCGTCGACGGCCTCTACCTGCACCACACCAAGGTGGGGCTCTGGTTCGACGGGCCGATGACCGACCTGCGGGTCACGAACAACGTCATCGTCGACCAGATCGCCGACGGCCTGAACTTCCACACCGGCGTCACCGACTCGGTGGTGCGCAACAACTTCGTCCGCAACACCGGCGACGACGGCCTCGCCATGTGGTCGGAGAAGACCGGCAACGCGGGCAACATCATCGACCGCAACACCGTGCAGTCGCCGGTCCTCGCCAACGGCATCGCCGTGTACGGCGGCACGGACAACACCGTCTCGCGCAACCTGGTGGCCGACCCGCTGCGCGAGGGCAGCGCCATCCAGGTCGGCTCCCGGTTCGGCGCCGAGCCGTTCACCGGGCACCTGTGGATCACGGAGAACACCACCGCCCGGGCCGGCACCTACGAGCTGAACTGGAACATCGGCCTCGGCGCCATCTGGTTCTACGCCCTCGACCGCAGCATCGACGCCGACATCCAGGTGGTCGGCGACCACTACCTGGACAACACCTACAACGCGATCATGCTGGTCAGCGACTGGCCGGTGAAGGACCGGTACTCAATCACGAACGTGCACTTCCGCGACGTCCGGGTCGACGGGGCCGGGACGTCCGTGGTGAGCGCCCGCACGGCGGGCTCGGCCTCGTTCGCGAACGTCGACGCGCGCAACGTGGGGGCGGTCGGCGTCAACAACTGCGGCTCCTTCCACTTCACCCCCGCCGGATCCGAGTTCAGCCTGACCGACCTCGGCGGCAACGACGGCGGGTGGCTCGCCCCGTGGCTGCTGCCCAACACGATCACCTGCGACGACCGGCCGCCGGTCGTGGCGCCGCCACCGCCGTCCACCTGGTGACCCGGCAGCGCCGTGGCGGTGTCCGCCACGGCGCCTGCCGCCCATGGTCGACCGACCCGATCTACCGGAGTTGGGGATCTTCGCCGTCACGGTCCTCCTGGTGCTCGACGAGGACGTCGACCGGGCCGACGCGCAGGGTGCCGTCGTTCAGCGGCGTGCAGCGCACGCCGCCCCGGCGCCGCAGCGCCCGCCACGCGCCGGGACCGATCGTGACGTCCATCCAGGCGCACGGGTTGGCCGGCCGGTTGACCCGCAGGCTGACCGGGCCGTCCCCCCGAGTCGAGGACGAGCACCGATCCGACCAGCTCGTCCACCGCGATGCCGGTGGTCAGGATGTTGCGCCGGACCTGCACCAGGTCGACGCCCGGCGGCAGCGACTCCTGGGCGATCACGGTCACGCTCGCCGCCCGGTGCGCCGGCCGGCCGAAGTACCGGTCGCCGACGATGCCCAGCCCGGCCCGGAGCCGGACCTCGGTCACCAGCTCGCCGGGCGGAGCCGGCAGCGGGCCGTCGGCGGGCCGGCCCACATAGCGGTGTACCGGCGAGGCCAGCAACTGGACGATGCGCGGCACAGCGGGATTCTACGGAGCCGGCACCGCCCGCCGGGCGGACTCGGGCGAACCGGGGACGACGACGATGACCGGGACTGCTTGCGTGCCGGTCGGGTAACGGGGCCGGATGAGCGTCACACGGATCGCCGACCACGGGCTGCTCGCCGACGGTCACAGTGCCGCGCTGGTGGACCGCGACGGCTCCGTGAACTGGTGGTGCCCCGCGCGCTTCGACAGCCCGGCGGTGTTCGGACGCCTGCTCGACAATGACGCCGGGCACTGGTCGATCCGCCCCGAGGGCGACTTCACCACCGACCGGGCGTACCTGACGGATTCGCTCGTGCTGCGTACCGTCTTCACCACGGCGACGGGCGCGGTGGCGGTGACCGACGGGTTGGCGCTGGAACCGGGCGCGCGCGGCCATCAGGTCGGCCGGCAGTCGCCGCGGGTACTGGCCCGGGTGGTCCAGGGACTCTCCGGCGAGGTACGGCTCCGGTCGCACTTCCGCCCCCGGTTCGAGTACGGCCGGGTGATCCCGCGCCTGGACCGGCAGGACGGCGCGGTGGTGGCCACCGCCGGCGCGACGCGCCTGTCCCTGCGCGCCGACACACCGCACTCCATCGGCACCGGCGAGGCGGCGGCCTCGTTCACCCTCCGGGCGGGCGAGCGCCGCGGCTTCACCGTCGGCTACGGGCCCGCCTACGGCGCGGACCCACTGGTACGACTGGACGCCGCGGACGCGGTCGACGACGCGGTCGACGGTTGGCGGTCCTGGCTCCACCTGCACGACTACCAGGGGCTGTACCGGGACGAGGTGCGCCGCAACGCGCTGGTCCTGGCGGGCATGACGTACCAGCCCAGCGGGGCGGTGGTGGCCGCCGCGAGCATGGGGTTGCCCGAGGAGCTGGGCGGCGAGCGCAACTACGACTACCGCTACGTCTGGGTGCGGGACTTCAGCTTCACCCTGGAGGCGCTCTGGCGCTCGGCCTGCGGCGACGAGGTCGGCCGGCAGTTCCGGTGGCTGGCCCGGTCACTGGGCGTGGTGCAGGACGGCGTCGTGCCGATCATGTACGGCGTCGAGGGGGAACGGGATCTGACCGAGCACCGCCTCGATCACCTCGGCGGATTCGCCGACAGCCGGCCGGTGCTGCTCGGCAACGACGCCTGGCGACAGCGGCAGTCCGACGTGCTCGGCGAGACGCTCTGCGCGGCCTGGCTGATGCGGGAACACCTCGATCCGATGGAGCCGGAGACCCGCCAACTGCTGCGCGGGATGACCGAGCGGGCCGCCCGGGACTGGCGGCTGCCGGACGCCGGGATGTGGGAGGAGCGGGACGTCGAGCGGCACCACCTGTCGTCGAAGGTGCAGTGCTGGACGGCGTTGGACCGGGCGGTCCGCTTCGGCGACCGGCTCGGCACGCCGGCGGAGACGGCCCGCTGGGCGGCGGCCCGGGACGAGGTGCGGCAGGCCGTCCTGACCGAGGGTTTCGACGACCGGGCCGGTGCCTTCACCGGCACGATGGGTGGCGCCGATCTGGACGCGTCGGCCCTGCTCATGCCGCTGGCCGGCTTCCTGCCCGCCGACGATCCGCGGATGCGCTCGACCATCCGGGCGATCGAGGAGCGGCTGGCCCACGACGGCCTGCTGCGCCGCTGGGACACCGACCCCGCCGGATTCGTCATCTGCTCGTTCTGGCTGGTGGCATGCCTGGCGTTGGCGGGCGAGCGGGACCGTGCCGGGCAGCTGTTCGAGCGGTTGGCCGGGCGGAGCAACGACCTGGGCCTCCTCGCCGAGCAGATCGACCCGGTCACCGGGGAGGCGCGGGGCAACTTCCCCCAGGCCTTCTCGCACATCGGGCTGATCAACGCCGCCGGTGGTCTCACCGACCTCGATGCCGGACGCGACGTCCTGCCCCCCGCGCCGTCCCGGCTCATCCCCGCCGGCGGGCCGCGCAACGCCGGACCGCACCGATGAGGCGGCAGCGGCGGAAACGCCGACCTCCCCGCACCACCCTGGCTACCCTCGGTAGTTGACGGGTGCCGGCGTGGATCCTCGTCCGCGCCACCGGACTGCGACGAGGGGAACCATCATGGCCACCGCATCGAACGGCCCGCCGACCGTCGTCCTGGTCCACGGCGCCTTCGCCGACAGCTCGGGGTGGAACGGCGTGGTCGAGCGTCTCCAGGCAGCGGGCGTGACGGTGAAGGCCGTGCCGAACCCGCTGCGCGGCATCGACGAGGACGCCGCGTACGTCGCGAGCGCGCTGAAGCAGACCCCGGGCCCGGTGCTGGCGGTGGGCCACTCGTACGGCGGGGCGGTCGTCACCAACGCCGCGTCCCGGGTCGACAACGTGGTCGGCCTGGTCTATGTCGCCGCCTTCGCCCCGGACGAGGGTGAGACCCTGCTGGCGATCGAGGGCGACTCCAAGGACAGCGTGCTCACCTCCGCGCTGATGGAGGTGAAGTACCCGACCGCGCAGGGCACCGAGACGGAGTTCCTCATCGACCCGGTGAAGTTCCACGACGCGTTCGCCGCCGACGTGTCGAAGAAGGACGCCGCCGTCATGGCGGCCACCCAGCGGCCGGTCTCGGCGCTGGCGTTCGGCCAGCCCACCGGGACGCCGGCCTGGCGCAACCTGCCGTCCTGGGCCGTGGTTCCCACCGGCGACAAGGCCGCCGGCAGTGACGTCCTGCGGTCCATGGCGCAGCGCGCCGGGGCGACCGTCACCGAGATCGAGGGCTCCCATGTCGTCATGATCAGCCAGCCCCAGGCCGTCACGGACGTGATCATGCAGGCGCTCAACGGCGTCGAGAGCTGAGCGGTCCCGCCGGCCCGTCGCTCCCGGGCCTCGGTGCGGTCCGCCCGCGCCGGGGGCCGGACCCATCATCACCACCCGCGGGAAGCGAGCCGTCATGGCCCAGGAGCACCACGACCGGCCCACCACTGGCGTGCAGCGCACCGAGTTGCAGCACGCCCACGCCGAGGTGCCGGGCCGATGATCGTGCAGACCCTGTTCCAGATCCCGGTCGGGTCGGAGTCGGGCCGGCACAGCCACCCGGGCGAGGAGGTCGGCTACCTGATCCAGGGGGACGTGGCCATGGAGTTCGACGAGCCACGGCATTCCTCGAAATCTCGACAACTTTCGATTGAACACGCTCCACTTCTGTTCAGGTCGAACGAAAGACGTTAATGTCTGGGGCACCCCACGGTGCTCCTCGAGGCGGCGGCGGAAGTAGCACCGAGCTCGTCACGACGCTCGGAGGTCCCGTGTCACGCGTCCCGCAACGCCGCCTGCTCGTCGCCGCCACCGCCCTGCTCACCGCGCTCGCCACCGCCGTACCCTCGGCGGCTCTCGCCCATCCCGGCCACCCGCACCCCGCCGCCGAGCCGGCCCCGCCGCAGCCGGCGGCCGTGGCGGCGGCCGTCCCGCCGACCAGCGGATTCGAGAAGATCACCCTCGACAGCGGACTCACCATGGGTGAGCCGATCGAACTGGCCGTCCTACCCGACGGCAAGGTGCTCTACATCAACCGGGGCACCAGCGCCGGCGGCGGGCAGGTCCGGCTCTTCAACCCGGCCACCCGGTCCACCACGGTCGCGCTCACCCTCGCGCTCGACGCCCGGTTCGAGGACGGCCTGATCGGCGTCACCACGCACCCGAACTTCGCCACCAACCGCTGGGTCTACCTCTTCTACTCCCCCAAGGTCACCCCGCTGGTCAACCGGATCTCCCGGTTCACCTTCAACCCGGCCACCCTGGTGCTCGACCCGGCCAGCGAGGACGTGCTCATCGAGTGGCCCACCGAACGCGACCTCTGCTGCCACTCCGCCGGCTCGATGAGCTGGGACACCGGCGGCAACCTCTACTTCGCCGTCGGCGACAACACCAACTCGGGCGGCGACTCCGCCGGGATGGCGCCGATCGACGAGCGGACGACCCGCAACCCGCAGTACGACGCCCAGCGCACGTCCGGCAACACCAACGACCTGCGCGGCAAGATCAACCGGATCCACCCGGAGAACGACGGCAGCTACACCATCCCGTCGGGCAACCTCTTCCCCGTCGGCACGGCGAAGACCCGGCCGGAGATCTACGTGATGGGGGTGCGCAACCCGTACCGGATCTGGGTCGACCGCAAGGCGGGGAACACCCTCTACTGGGGTGAGGTCGGCCCGGACGCCGGCGCCGACCTGGCCAACCGGGGGCCGCCGCCTACGACGAGTTCAACCGGGCCACCGGGCCCGGCAACTACGGCTGGCCCTACTGCGGCGGCCCGAACGTGGCGTACAACGACTGGGACTTCGCGGCGAACGCCCCGCGCGGCTGGTTCCCCTGCGGCGGCGCGTCCGGGCCGGTCAACGACTCGCCCCGCAACACCGGCCTGACGCAGCTCCCGGCGACCAGGCCGGCACTGGTGTGGGAGCAGCACGGCGGCAGCGACGACTGGCCGGCCCTGGACAACCCGGGCGGCTGCGGCTCGCCGGCCCACACCGAGGTCTACCACTACGGCCCCAACCTGAACTCCGAGGTCAAGTGGCCGGCCTACTACGACAACAAGCTGCTGATCTCCGAGTACTGCCGCAACTGGATCAAGGAGGTCCAGTTCGACAACGGCAACCCGGCCACCGGCACGCCGACCGTGATCGAGCCGGTGCTCGCCGGCATGACGTTCGTGCACCCGATCGACGCGGAGTTCGGCCCGGACGGCTCGCTGTACCTGCTGGAGTACGGCAGCGGCTGGTTCTCCGGCGCCGCCGACGCCGGGCTGTACAAAATCAACTACGTCCAGGGCGGCCGGTCGCCGGTGGCCAGGGCGGCGGTGAACAAGGACAACGGACTCGCGCCGCTGGCGGTGACCTTCTCCAGCGCCGGCAGCGCCGACCCCGACGGCGACCCGCTGACGTACGCCTGGGACTTCACCGACAACGGCAGCGTGGACTCGACCGCGGCCAACCCGTCGTTCACGTACCCGTCGAACGGCAGCTTCACCGCCCGGCTGACCGCCAGCGACGGCACCGGTCGCAGCGGCACCACCACCGTGCCGGTCGTGGTCGGCAACAACCGGCCGACGGTGACCCTGAGCGGGCTGCCGGCGGGCGGCCTCTTCGACTGGGGGCAGGACCTGACCGTCTCCGCCTCGGCCAGTGACCCCCAGGACGGCACCCCGGCCTGCTCGGCGATCGTGGTCCGGGCCGCGCTCGGGCACCAGGAGCACGCCCACGAGGAGGGGCAGGGCACCGGCTGCGGGGCCACCTTCAACACCGGTCCGGTGCACGCCGGCCCGGACTCGGTGCTCTTCTTCGTGCTGCGCGGCAGCTACACCGACCGGGGCGCGACCGGTTCCGTGCCGCTCACCGGGGAACGGGAGATCAGCCTCTACCCCAAGCAGTGGCAGGCCGAGCACCACGTCACGCTCAACGGCCCCAAGGTGATCGACCAGGCGGCGGCCCAGGGCGGCAAGCGGCTCGGTGACATCCAGAACGGGGAGAACGTCCGGCACCACGCGGTGAGCCTGAAGGGCATCACCGGGGTCAGGGCCCGGGTCTCCTCCGGTGGCGCCGGGGGCACGGTCTCCTTCCGGTACGACTCCCCCACCGGCCCCGAGGTCGCCCGGATCGCGGTGCCCAACACCGGCGGCTGGGACAACTACACCGAACTCAGCGCCACCGTGACCAGGCCGGACGACGGCACCCACGACCTGTACCTGGTGTTCACCGGCGGCAGCGGGGCGCTGCTCGACGTCGACAGCTACACCTTCACCGGCCCGGGCGTGGGCACCGGCGGCGCCCGGACCGGTGAGATCAAGGGGCTGGGCAAGTGCGTCGACATCAGCTCCAGCCAGACCACCGACGGCACCAGGGTGCAGCTGTGGACGTGCAACGGCACCGGCGCCCAGCGGTGGACGCTGCCCGGCGACGGCACCATCCGCGGGCTGGGCAAGTGCCTCGACGTCAAGAGCAGCGGCACCACGAACGGCACCCCGGTCCAGCTCTGGACCTGCAACGGCACCGGCGCGCAGCAGTGGGCGCGCAACCCGACGGCAGCCTGAAGAACCCGCAGTCGGGCCGCTGCCTCGACATCCCGGCCTCCAACACCACCGACGGCACCCCGTTGCAGATCCACGACTGCAACGGCACCGGCGCCCAGCGCTGGACCCTGCCCTGACCCGACCGGCACCGGGCCGGGGTGACCCGTCACCCCGGCCCACCGCCAAGGCTCGACCGCCCCGACGCTCCCCCACGCCGGTCCGCGCGCTCCGCCGGCCTACCGACGCCAGGTCGGCCCAGCGCAGTCGGCGATGCGTCCCCGCCGCACGGCGGCGCGAACCGGGCGGGTCCGTCGGAGGTCCGCGCTCATCGGCTGCTGCCATCCGGGCGCCGTGGTGCGACGATGACATCGACGGCATTCTGGCCGAGCGGAGGACTGTCGTGGCAGACGGAAACGACCCGGCGGTGAACCGGACGCGTCGGGTGGGCCGGGGCGCCCTCCCGCACCTCCTGGCAATGGTGATCTTCGGGCTGCTGGCCTGGTCCGGGGGGAGCATGCTGCGCCAGGGGGTGGACGGGCTCGCCGTGCCCTCGCTGATGATCGGGGCCGCCGGAGCCGTCGGCGCCCTGCTGATGATGGCGCGGCGTCCGTCCCGGCACGCCGACGAGAGCGGACCCGACCTCCACCAGCTCGTCCGGGTGGCGATGGTGCTGGTGGCCCTCACCGCCCTGGTGACCGGCACGGCCCTCGCGCCGGACGGGATGGACCGGGGCTTCGTCATCTCCGTCGACGCGGTCCTCGCCGGCGCGCTCGCCTCGTACGCCCTGCTGGCCGGCGAGCAGCGCGTCCGGCCCGGCTGCCGGGCTGAGCGCGCGCCGCACCGGCGCAGCCGCTCCCCCGCCGGACCCCCACGGTTCCGCCGACCGGCACGTACCGGGCGGAAACCGGACCAACCAGCGGGCCGGCCGCGTAGCGTGGGCGACACCAGCGGCAGCAGGAGGGTGACGTGACGGAGCCGGAGGAAGACCGGGAGAAGACCGGCAAGACCGACCGGGTGCTCTACTCCCCCGACGGGGATCCCCACCACACCTTGGCGCAGGCGCCCCAGCCCGACGAGCACCCTCCGGTGACCGTCACGCGCGACGACCGGACCGAGGTCCTCGACGACGAACAGTGACCGGCTGACGGCGTCGCCGGGCCGTCGGCCCACCGGTGACTCGGCGCGCGGCCGGGTTTCGTCCGGTGGCGTCCGGGCATCAGGTGGCATGTCGGCCGACCTCGACGATCCGCCGTTGCCGCCGCACCTCCAGTTGGAGGTCACCTCGGCGTGCAACCTGCGGTGCGTCATGTGTCTGGTCCGGTACCGGCCCCCGGTCAACAAGCTCGCCGGGGCCATGCGGCCGGAACTGTTCCACCGTCTGCTGGCCGAGGTACCCACGCTGAGCCGGATGACGCTGCAGGGTCTGGGCGAGCCGCTGCTGTCGCCGTACCTGATCCAGATGGTGCGGGCGGCGGTCGCCCGGGGGATCACCGTCGGATTCAACACCAACGCCACCCTGCTCACCCGTGGCCGCGCGGAGGAGCTGGTGGACAGCGGGGTCGACTGGCTGCACGTCTCCCTCGACGGGGCCGGCGCGGGCGTCTACGAGGCGGTCCGCGAGGGGGCGGACTTCGCCCGCGTCGTGGCGAACCTCGCCGGGCTGGTGCACGCCAAACGGGCCGCGGGCAGTGTCACCCCGTGGATCCGGGTGGTGTTCGTGGCGATGCGGGACAACGTCACCGAGCTGCCGGACCTGGTGCGCCTGCTGGCCCGCATCGGGGTGGACGAGCTGCACGTGCAGAACCTCTCGCACAACTTCTCCGACGCCGACCCCGCCGGCGGGTACGACGGCATCCGGCAGTTCACCGCGGACCAGGCACTGTGGACCGGGACGGACGCGGACCGCGCCGCGACCGCCTTCCACGAGGCGGGCGAGGCGGCGCGGGAGCACGGGGTACGACTGCGCCTGCCGCGGCCCGGCCTCCCGGCCGACACCGGCCCGCCCTCGGGCCGCGGCTGTTCCTGGCCCTGGGAGGCGGCCTACATCACCAGCACCGGCGTGGTGCAGCCGTGCTGCATGGTGATGGGCGACGACCGGATGTCCCTGGGCCGGTTGACCGAGCAGAGCTTCCCGCAGATCTGGTCCGGCGAGCGCTACCGCGAGTTCCGGCACCGCCTCCTCGGCGGCGAGCCGCCCGAGGTGTGCCGGGGCTGCTCGCTGTACCGGCGCGCCTTCTGACACCGCCCCCGCCGCGGTATTCGTCGTGGCGCTCGCCGGTCAGTCCGCGCGGTGCAGGGGACCCCACTCCCGCGACGCCTGCCCTTCCACCGCCCGGTCCGCCTGCCTCAGGGCCGCCTCGCCGACCCAGGCCACCGGCCGGTGGCAGATCACCAGGGGCTCGTTGTCGGGCCCCCGGCCGATCTGCTCGCCCAGCAGCACCCACGGACGTACGCCGGGACCACGCAGGTCGCGCAGGTGGCAGTAGTCGTACAGCCGGCGGGCGATCCACAGCCGCACGGGAACGGTCACCCCACCAGGACTCCACCGCGAGCGGGTTGGCGGACAGACCCGGCAGCTCCGTCCCGGTCAGCGCGTCCCGGCTGGACTGCCCGGCCTGCTGCTCGTCGGTCAGGTCCGCCTCCGGTCCCCGGGACCACCGCACGTACAGCGACTCGTGCGCGTTCTTCTGCACCAGGTTGACGAGCTGATCCAGGTCCTCGACGACCCACATGCCCGCTTGCTTGCCCACCGTGCTCACCCCGTCCATGTGCCCTGCCGGCCCCCTGGCCATTCCTCCTGATTCCGGGCCTTTCGGGGGTCGGGCCGGCTCACCCGCCCGTCGGCACCTCCTCGCCCGCCGGCGACGGCACCCGGCGATCGACGGCAGCCGGAACGCATGCGCCCGGCCGGTGTGGGTAGGCACGGGCCGACGTGTCCGTGACGGCGGCGCGCTGCGGGGCGCCCGCCGGTACGGCCCGAGCGCCTGCCGGGTGGCCACGGGCCGGATCCGAGGCGGCGGGAGTGCGCGATGGGACGCTACGACGACGAGGTGACCGGGCTCGCGGCGCCGCTGACCGACCCGGGCGACCTGGACGTGCTGATGGACCGCGTCGGCACCGCCCGGGTGGTGATGCTCGGCGAGGCGACTCACGGCACGCACGAGTTCTACACCTGGCGGGCCGCGATCACGCGGCGACTCATCGAGGAGAAGGGCTTCTCGTTCGTCGCCGTGGAGGGCGACTGGCCCGACTGTGACCGGGTCGACCGCAGCGTACGGTGCCGCAGCGACGCGCCCGCGGATCCGCGCGCCGCCCTCGCGGCGTTCGCGCGGTGGCCGACCTGGATGTGGGCCAACGAGGAGGTCGTCGACTTCACCCGCTGGCTGCGGACCCACAACGCCCGGCTGGACGAGACGGCACGGGTCGGTTTCCACGGCCTGGACGTGTACTCGCTGTGGGAGTCGCTGCACGAGATCCTCGTCTACCTGCGCGAGCACGACCCGGAACAGGTGCCGGCGGCGCTGGCCGCCTACCGCTGTTTCCAGCCGTACGACGAGGACCCGCAGCAGTACGCGCTGGCGACCCGGCTGGTGCCGAACAGCTGCGAGAACGAGGTCGTCGACCTGCTCGCCGCGCTGCGCGAGCGGGCCGCCGCCCCGGACGGCGCGGACCGCTTCGGGGCGTGGCAGAACGCCGAGGTGGTCGCCGGCGCCGAGCGCTACTACCGGGCGATGGTGCGGGGCGGCCGCGAGTCGTGGAACGTCCGTGACCGGCACATGGACGACACCCTCGACCGGCTGCTCACGCACTACGGACCGGGCGCGAAGGCGGTCGTCTGGGCCCACAACACCCACGTGGGTGACGCCCGGGCCACCGACATGATCGACGCGGGCGAGGTCAACATCGGCCAGCTCGCCCGCGAGCGGCACGGCGTCGACCAGGTCGTCCTGGTCGGCTTCGCCACCCATCGGGGGACCGTGGTGGCCGGCGACGCCTGGGGGGCGCCGATGCGGGTGATGGCGATGCCGCCGGGCCGGCGACACTCGCTGGAGGACGCGCTGCACGCCGCCGCGCCGCCGGAGGCGCTCTTCGTCTTTCCCCGGGACGCCGTCCCGACCTGCTCACCGACGAACTGGACCATCGGGCGGTCGGGGTGGTCTACCACCCGGAACGGGAGAGCTGGGGCAACTACGTCGCCACGGTGCTCGGCGACCGGTACGACGCCCTCTGCTGGTTCGACCAGTCCCAGGCCGTCCGGCCGCTGCACATCCGGCCCGCCAGCCTCGCCGAACCCGAGAGCTACCCCTCGGGCGTCTGAGCACACCCGGCCGGCGGTGCGACGGGCCGGAGCCGACGCCGGCCGCCGGTTGGGTAGGGGCGTGCGGCGCGGAACTATCGGACGGCGACGGTGATCTTGTCGAAGTCGGGTGCCGGCGAGTCCGGGTTGAACATCTTCAGCGTGTTGGGCCCGGGTCGGAGCGGCACCGTCACGACCATCGTGCCGACGCTGCTCCACCCGCCCGTCCCCGGGAAGGTCAGCGTGATCGGGGCCGCGCCGTTCACACTGATCTGTCCCACGCGGGGGGACTCGCCGTTGACGTAGGCGATGGTCACGGTGGCCGACCCGCCGGTGCGGGCGGTCACGCCGTTGAACTGCAGCGTTCCCATGTCGCGCCCGATGTTGCCCACCTTCTTCCCGCCGGAGCAGCCGGGACAGCCGTAGATCCTGATGTTGTCCAGGCCGTTCTCCGTCGACTCGGCCTCGTAGGACCGCACCACCATCGGTGCCGCCGGGGCGGCGGGCGGGCGGGTGGCCGGCGGTCGGG
>NZ_JAEVHN010000110.1:0-13315 GCF_016803375.1 Micromonospora sp. 4G55 | reverse complement strand
GGGGGCGGCGGCCGGTCGGGGGAGGTCTCCACGAGTGGTTGAACGCCCGGCGGCGGCGAGGGTGACGAGGGAGACGGTGCCGAGGCAGGGGCGCTCGCGGCGGCCGGTCTGCGCCATGGGCCGCGACCACGTCGGGTGCGCACGCCGGCGATGTCCGGGTGCTGCGACCCTCCTGTGCCGGGGGTGGGAGCCCCGTGAGGGCCCGGCCACCTGCCCGGTCGGCCGCCGCGAGCGGCCTACGGTGTTCAGGCTAGCGCGGTGGGATGTGGCCCACAATGGGAATATCGAAGCCGATCACGGACCGCCCGTAGTCGCGACGGAGTGTCGGACCCTCGGCGTACCGTTGATGTCATGGCGCTCGACATTCCCCGGCTCGACGGCCGCTTCCAGGTCGTCAGCGAGTTCCAGCCGGCCGGCGACCAGCCGGCTGCCATCGACGACCTTGAGCGTCGGGTCCGGCGCGGCGACCGCAACACCGTGCTGCTCGGCGCGACCGGCACCGGCAAGAGCGCCACCACGGCGTGGCTCGTCGAGCGGCTGCAACGCCCCACCCTGGTGCTCGCGCCCAACAAGACGCTCTGCGCCCAGCTGGCCAAGGAGTTCAGCGAGCTGCTCCCGCACAACGCGGTGGAGTACTTCGTCTCCTACTACGACTACTACCAGCCCGAGGCGTACATCCCGCAGACCGACACCTACATCGAGAAGGACTCCTCGATCAACGAGGAGGTCGAGCGGCTGCGCCACTCGGCCACCATGTCGCTGCTCACCCGCCGGGACGTGATCGTGGTCGCCACGGTCTCCGCCATCTACGGCCTGGGCACCCCGGAGGAATACCTGGACCGCGCGGTCCGGGTCGCCGTGGGGCAGGAGCTCGACCGGGACCAGCTGCTGCGCCGCCTGGTCGACATCCAGTACACCCGCAACGACATGGCCTTCCAGCGGGGCACCTTCCGCGTCCGCGGCGACACCCTGGAGATCATCCCGGCGTACGAGGAGCTGGCGGTCCGGATCGAGCTGTTCGGTGACGAGGTGGAGAAGCTCTACTACCTCAACCCGCTCACCGGCGACGTGGTCCGCGAGGTCGACCAGCTGGTCATCTTCCCGGCCACCCACTACGCGGCCGGCCCGGAGCGGATGGAGCGGGCGATCCGCGACATCGAGACCGAGCTGGGCGAGCGGCTGGCCGAGCTGGAGCGGCAGGGCAAGCTGCTGGAGGCGCAGCGGCTGCGGATGCGCACCACCTACGACATCGAGATGATGCGCCAGGTCGGCTTCTGCTCCGGCATCGAGAACTACTCCATGCACATGGACGGGCGGCTGCCCGGCAGCCCGCCGCACTGCCTGCTCGACTACTTCCCCGACGACTTCCTCACCGTCGTCGACGAGTCGCACGTGACCATCCCGCAGATCGGCGGCATGTACGAGGGCGACGCGTCCCGCAAGCGGATGCTGATCGACCACGGCTTCCGGCTGCCCAGCGCCGCCGACAACCGGCCGCTGCGCTTCGACGAGTTCCTGGAGCGGGTCGGCCAGATGGTCTACCTCTCCGCCACCCCCGGCCCGTGGGAGCTGGAGCAGGCGCAGGGCGAGTTCGTCGAGCAGGTGATCCGCCCGACCGGGCTGGTCGACCCGGAGGTCGTGATCAAGCCGACCAAGGGCCAGATCGACGACCTGATGCACGAGATCAAGCTGCGCACCGAGCGCGACGAGCGGGTGCTGGTCACCACGCTGACCAAGAAGATGGCCGAGGATCTCTCCGACTACCTGCTGGAGAACGGCATCCGGGTGCGCTACCTGCACTCCGAGGTCGACACGCTGCGCCGGGTCGAGCTGCTGCGCGAGCTGCGCAAGGGCGAGTACGACGTGCTGGTCGGCATCAACCTGCTCCGGGAGGGCCTCGACCTGCCCGAGGTGTCCCTCGTCGCGATCCTCGACGCCGACAAGGAGGGCTTCCTGCGCAGCGGCCGGTCGCTGATCCAGACCATCGGCCGCGCCGCCCGTAACGTCTCCGGCCAGGTGCACATGTATGCCGACAAGATCACTCCGTCGATGGCGGCCGCGATCGACGAGACCGACCGGCGCCGGGCCAAGCAGATCGCGCACAACGAGGCGCACGGCATCAGCCCGGAGCCGCTGCGCAAGAAGATCCACGACATCCTCGACGACATCTACCGCGAGGCGGAGGACACCGAGAACAGCCGGGTCGGCGGGGCGGTGCGCCAGCTCTCCCGGGGCAAGGCCCCGGTCAAGGAGACCCGCAGCCGCAGTCGGGTTGGCGCGGCCGGCCGTCCCGGGAGGGGATGGCCCGCGCCGATCTGGCGCAGCTCATCCAGGAGCTCAACGACCAGATGCTGGCCGCCGCCCGGGAGCTGCAGTTCGAGCTGGCCGCCCGGATCCGGGACGAGGTCGCCGACCTCAAGAAGGAACTGCGCGGGATGGACGCCGCGGGCGTGAAGTAGTAGGGGAGCGGGGGATGGGCGGGATCGAGGCGGTCGTCGGTCTGCCCGACCCCCGCCTGCGCCCGTTCGTCGACCGGTACCTCGGCTACCGCGAGCCCGCCTCGCTGCCGCTGGTCCGCCGCGAGGTGGCCGGCGCCTTCGTGGTGCTGGTGCTCGGCTGGGGGCGCCCCGCTGACGTGGTCGACCCGCGGGCGGCCAAGCGCGGGGCGTACGGGGTGGACTCGTTCGTCGCCGGGCCCTTCGACGGCCACTGCACCACCTCGACCCTCGGCATGGGGCTCGGCGTGCAGCTGGTGCTCAGCCCACCGGCGCCCGCCGGGTCCTCGACCTACCGCTCGGCGAGCTGGCCAACCGGGCCGTGCCGGTCGGCGACCTGCCGGACCGGTGGCTGGACCGGCTGCGCTGCCGGGCTGGCCGACGCCCCGGACTGGCCGCGCCGGTTCGCCCCGCTCGACGTGGCGCTCGGCGCGCGGCTGGCCGGCTCCGCCCCGCTCGATCCGACGCTGGGCCGGGCGTGGCGTCGGCTCGCCGGCACCGGCGGCCGGATCGGCGTCGGTGACCTCGCCGACGAGCTGGGCTGGAGCAGCCGGCACCTCGCCGTCCGGTTCCGCGCGGAGCTGGGGCTGACGCCGAAGGCGACCGCCCGGCTGCTGCGCTTCGGCCGGGCGTACGCGACGCTGGCCCGCGACCTCGTCCCCCGGCCGGGCACCGAGCGCGGTGGACCGAGCGACGACTCCGGCGGCCACCCGGACCGAGGCGAGAACGCCCCCGCGGATCCGGGCGGCTGGGCGGAGCTGGCCGCCCGCTGCGGCTACTACGACCAGTCGCACCTGATCCGGGACTTCCGGGAGTTCGCCGGTACGACGCCGGCCGCGCTGGCGCGCTCCGGATCGCTTTCGTCCAATCCCGGCTGACCGGGCCGGCCGCAGACTCGGGCCATGCGAAGCATCTACCCGGTCTTCCGGTATCCCGACGCCCGTGCCGCGATCGACTGGCTCTGCGCGGCGTTCGCCTTCCAGGTCCACGAGGTGCACGACGCGCCCGACGGGTCCGTCGCGCACGCCCAACTCGGCTACGGCGGTGATCTGATCATGCTGGCCACCGGGAGCGGTCCCCGGGTCCGGCCGGCCGACGACGACTACGTCGTCTACGTGGCGGTCGACGACGTCGACGGCCATCACGGCCGGGCGAAGGCGGCCGGCGCGGAGATCGTCCGGGAGCCCTTCGACACCGACTACGGCTCCCGCGACTACACCGCCCGCGACCTCGCCGGCAACGTCTGGTCGTTCGGCACGTACCGGCCCTGACCGGTGCGCTCCGCCCGGCGGCGCGGGGGTCGCACCCGACGGGGCGTCGCCGGGCGGTTGCGGTGCGCAAGCGAGGTATTGCCCTGGGTGACGGTCCTGCGTACCCTTCGTCGTGGGGAGGCCGGGATGCCGTTGTCATCGAGTCCTGTCATTCGCCGTGCACGCCTCGGCGCCGAGTTGCGCCAGCTGCGCAGACGGGAGGCGCTCACCCTGGAACAGGTGTGTGGGCTGCTGGGCTGGGCCTCCACGTCGAAGCTGTCCCGCATCGAGCTGGGGCAGAGCCGGCCCGACCTCGCCGATGTACTCGACCTGCTGGACGTCTACCAGGTGCCGCCGCCGCAGCGGGAGGCGCTGATCATCATCGCCCGGGACGCCGCGACCAGCCGGGGCTGGTGGAAGGCGCTCGGCCAGATGCACGAGCGGCAGCGCACGTACGCCGAGCTGGAGGCGGGGGCGGCGGCCATCGTGGAGTACCAACCGGCCGTCGTACCCGGTCTGCTCCAGGCCCCCGGGTACGCCCGCCTGCGGGTCCTCGCCGGCCGGCTGCTGCACCCGGACGTCGACGTGGAGGCCGACGTGCGGGCGCGACTGGCCCGCCAGGAGGTGCTGCGCCGCCCCGACCCGCCGCACTACACCGGCCTGCTGGACGAACGGGTCTGCGACCCGGCCGGCGTCCCGGTCGAGATCTGGCAGGAGCAGTTGGCGCACCTGCTCGCCCTGGCCGACCTGCCGAACGTGACGATCCGGGTGGTGCCCCGCACGGCCGCCCCGCCCGGGGCGGTGCACGCGCTGACCGCCTACTCCTGCTACTCCTTCCCCGACCCGGCCGACCCGCGCACGGTGATGCTGGAGACGCTCTCCAATGACGTGCGGCTGGTGACCGACGCCGACGTCGCCCGCTACGAGCGGATGACCGGCTGGCTGTCGGCGGTGGCGTTGAGCGCGGAGGAGACCGCCGCGCTGTTGCGCGACTGGGCCGGCGAGGTCGCCAACGGCGCGCGCCCCGGCGGTGCCGAGGGGGAGGCGGGTCGCTCGGCCGGCGGGTGAGCGCCGCTCAGCGGTGCCGCTGGAAGCCGCCCTCCGAGTCGATCACCTGTCCGGTGATCCAGCCGGCCTCGGGCGAGCAGAGGAAGCGGACCAGCCGGGCGGCGTCGGCCGGGGTGCCCCACCGCCCGCCGGGGAAGAGCCCGGCCACCGCGGCGTGCACGTCCGGCGGGGCGTAGCCGGTGTCGGTCGGCCCGGGGTTGACGCAGTTGACCGTGATGCCGCCCGGCATCAGCAGCGGGGCGAGCTGGGCGGTCAGGTTCTCCACGCCGGCCTTGCTGGCGGCGTACGCCAGCTCACCGGGCATCGGGCCGAGCCGCTGCCCGCTGGAGAAGAGCACCAGCCGGCCGCCCGAGCCGGCGGTGAACGCGGCGGCGAACGCCTCGGCGAGCAGCAGCGTCGCCCGGACGTTGACCAGCAGGTGCCGGTCGATCTCGGTGGCGTCGAGCGCGCCGAGCGGAGTGTGGGTGGAGTACGCGTGCACGGCCACCACCGCGTCGAGCCGGCCGTGCCGGCGTACCGCCTCGGCGACCAGTGCACCGGGCGCGGCCGGGTCGAGCAGGTCGCCGGGACGTACCCGGCGGCGGCGCCGAGCTCGGCGAGCAGCGCGGGCACGCCGTCGGGGTCGCCGCCGTAGGGCTGGGCGTCGTCGTAGGCCGGCAGGCCGCTGAGGAGCAACCGGTGCCCGTCGGCGGCGAGCAGCCGGGCCACCGCCGCGCCGATGCCGATCCGGCGGCTCACGCCGGTCACCAGGAAGACCCGCCCACTCATGATCGAGAGTCAACCCGCCGCGCCCCGGTCGCGCCAGCGGATTGTCGCCGCGCGGCCACCGGACCCGGCACCCCCCGAACGCGTCGGGGGCCGGTGTGCCGCGCGTGCGTCGCACGGTAACCGGGGGGTACGACAACGATGGGTGTGGATCCGCCGGATCAGGCCGGGACGTCGACGAAGTGCTCGACCCGGGGCGGGCCGGCGAAGTGCGGGCCGATCAGCGCCCGCCACTTGCCGAACGCTTCGGTGGCCCGGAAGTTCTGCTCGTGCGCCTCGACCGAGTCCCACTCGACCAGCAGCACGAACCGGGTCGGGGTCTCGATGCCCCGGGTCATCCGGACCGACCGGCAGCCCTCGACGTCCGCGAGGATCCCGCGCGCCTGCGCGTAGGCGGCGGCGAACTCGTCCTCGTGTCCGGGCAGTACGTCGATGAGCGCGACCTCAAGCACCATGACCGAAGCCTCGCACGCTCCGCGGTGGGACCGGCGGGGAGGGGTCTTCTCCGCCGGCCGCGGCGGCCCTAGGGTGATCGCTCGGGCCACGGGGAGGGGCGGATCATGCTGGACTGGTTGACCACGGTGGCATTCACCGTCGGGGAGGTCGGGACGACCTGGGCGGAGCTGCTCGGCTTCGCCACCGGCGTGCTCAACGTCTGGCTGGTCGCCCGGCAGCACATCGTGAACTGGCCGGTGGGCATCGCCAACGTGCTGCTGCTGATGGTGCTGTTCTGGACCGCCGGCCTGTACGCCGACGCCGGCCTCCAGATCGTCTACGTGCTGCTCGGCCTCTACGGCTGGTACCACTGGCTCTTCGGCGGCGAGCGGCGCAGCCGGCTCGCGGTCAGCCGGACGAGCGGCCGGGAGTGGGCCGGGCTGGCGGTCGCCGGGGTGCTGCTCACCGGCGGGCTGTGGGCGCTGCTGGACCGGGCCACCGACTCCACCGTGCCGCTGGCCGACGCGTTCACCACCGCGCTGTCGCTGCTGGCCACCTACGGGCAGACCCGCAAGTTGGTGGAGAGCTGGTGGCTGTGGATGGTGGCCGACCTGGTCTACATCCCGCTCTACGCGTACAAGGGTCTCTGGCTCACCGGCGCGCTCTACCTGGTCTTCCTGGCGCTCTGCGTACTCGGGTTGCGGGCCTGGCGGGCCGACCTGCGCGCGGCCGGGGCCCCGAGGATGGTGCCGCCCGGTCCGGCCCCGGCGACCGCGTGAGCGGGCCGCCCGCCGGCCCGGTCCGGCCGGAGTTCCGGCACGGCCTGGTCGGTCGGCAAGTTCTACCCGCCGCACGCCGGGCACCACGCCGTGATCGAGGCCGCCGCCGCCCGCTGCGCGGCGGTGACCGTGGTGGTGGCGCCGTCGCGCCGGGAGTCCATCCCGCTCGAGCTGCGGCTGGACTGGCTGCGCGAGGCGCACGCGCAGACCCCCTGGGTCCGGTTCGTCGGCCGCTACGACGACCACCCGGTGGACTACGCCGACCCGGCGGCCTGGGACGCGCACTGCGCGGTCTTCTCCGCCGCGCTCGGCGGGCGCCCGGTGGACGCGGTGTTCTCCTCCGAGGCGTACGGCGGGGAACTGGCCCGCCGGTTCGACGCCACGGCGGTCTGCGTGGACCCGGACCGGCGGCTCGTGCCGGTCTCCGGCACGGCCGTGCGGGCGGACCCGGCGGGGCACTGGGACCGGCTGAGCCCGGCGGTGCGGGCCTGGTTCGTCCGGCGGGTGGTGGTGGTCGGGGCGGAGTCCACCGGCACCACCACGATGGCCGGCGCCCTCGCCGCGCACTACGGCACGGCCTGGGTGCCGGAGTACGGCCGGGAGTTGACCGCCCGCAAGCTGGCCCGCCTGCGCGCCCGGCGGCCGGCGGCGACGGTCTTCGACGTCACCTGGGACCGGGACGACTTCGTCGAGGTGGTCCGCGCCCAGCAGGCGGCGGAGGACGCCGCCGCCCGGTCCAGCGGCCCGCTGCTGGTCTGCGACACCGACGCCCGGGCCACCGCGGTGTGGGAGGAGCGGTACCTGGGCTCGGCGTCGGAGCCGGTCCGGGCGGCGGCCCGCCGCCCGCGCTCTACCTGCTGACCGACCACGTCGGGGTGCCGTTCTCCGATGACGGGCTGCGCGACGGCGCGCACCTGCGGGGCTGGATGACCGAGCGGTTCCGGGCCGAGCTGGCCGGCTGCGGGGTGCCGGTGATCGAGCTCACCGGGCCGCACCCGGAGCGGCTGGCCCGGGCGGTGGCGGCCTGCGACGCGCTGCTGGCCGCCGGCTGGTCGCTCGCCGATCCGCTGCTGCCACCCGGCTGAGCAGGGCGTCCACCACCCGGCCGGGCCGGCACCGGATGGCACCTAGCCTCCTAGGACGCCGTAGGGGTTGTGCCACGGATCGTGTCGGAAGGTGATACTGCCGGCAATCCAGGTACCTGGAGATGCGGTGGCCGGCCGGGATGGTGAACAATGGCCCACGAGGAGGGGAGTATTCCCCCGCGACGGAGTCGTCAGCACGGTCGACCGCCGAACCCGGCGGCCCGACCCGGCGCCGTCGGTCATCGCCCCGCCCGCGGGTCGCTGGCGGAAGAGACCTCCGACAGTCACCAGAGTCCGCGTCGCCGCCCACCCCGCCGTCACTCGGCGTACGGTGTGCCCGACGCCGCGTGTCTGCCGGAGGAATGGATTTGAACGTGTCCGGATTGGTGTGGGCCGGAACCCTCGTCGTGATGACGGCGGTCCTGCTCGTCGACCTCTTCATCGTCGGTCGACGACCGCACGAACCCAGCGTCCGCGAGTCGAGCCTGTGGGTCGGCTTCTACGTGGCCCTGGCCCTGATCTTCGGCGCCGGGCTCTGGCTCACCTCCGGCGCGAGCGCGGCCGGGCAGTTCTACACCGGCTGGCTCACCGAGTACAGCCTATCGGTGGACAACCTCTTCGTCTTCGTGATCATCATGGCCCGGTTCGGGGTGCCCCGGCCGTACCAGCAGAAGGTGCTGCTCATCGGCATCGTGCTCGCCCTGGTCATGCGGGGCGGGTTCATCGCCGCCGGCGCGGCGCTGATCTCCCAGTTCTCCTGGGTCTTCTACATCTTCGGCGCGTTCCTGATCTACACCGCGGTGAACCTCGCCCGGCAGGGCGAGCCGGACGAGGACGAGTTCAGCGAGAACCTGCTGATCCGGTGGAGCCGTAAGGCGTTGCCGATCTCCAAGGACTACGACGGCGCGAAGCTGACCACGCACCAGGCCGGCCGGCGACTGTTCACCCCGATGCTGATCGTGATGATCGCCATCGGCACCACCGACCTGATCTTCGCGCTGGACTCGATCCCGGCGATCTTCGGCATCACCCAGGAGCCGTACCTGGTCTTCACCGCGAACGTCTTCGCGCTGATGGGGCTGCGGCAGCTCTACTTCCTGCTCGGCGGCCTGCTGGACCGGCTGATCTACCTCAGCTACGGCCTGGCGGTGGTGCTCGGCTTCATCGGCGTCAAGCTGGTGCTGGAGGCCCTGGCCGACAACAACCTGCCGTTCATCAACGGCGGGGAGCATGTCGCGTGGGCCCCGCACATCCCGATCTGGCTCTCCCTGACGGTCATCCTCGGCACCCTCGCCGTGGCCACCGCGGCCAGCCTGGTCAAGTCGTCCCGGGACCGGCGCCGCGAGCTGGCCGACGCCCGGCGCTGAGCCGCACCCCGCGTACGCGGAAAAGGGGCACCCCGTTCGCCGGGGTGCCCCTTTCGCGTACGGGTCAGACCCGGCGGACGGCGACCAGGGTGGCGGTCCGGTCGGCGGGGAGCTGCTCCTCCAGCACCCGCCGTTGCCGGTAGCAGGCGTGCAGCATCCGGCGGTCGCCGCCGGGCTCGGCGGTGACGATGCCGACGTGGTGGATCCGGCGCCCGGGGCGGGCGAAGAAGTACAGGTCGCCGGGGTGCTCCTCGCCCAGCGGCACCGGCGCGGTGGCCTCGGCCTGGTCGTCGGCGTCGCGGGGCAGGGTCACCCCGAACCGGCGCCAGGCCAGGTGCACCAGGCCGGAGCAGTCGATGCCGTGGCTGGAGACGCCGCCCCAGATGTAGACCACGTCGCGCAGGCGCTCCGCGACGGCCAGCACCTCGCCGGGCTCCGGCCGGCCGGTGGGCAGCGGCACCACGTCCGCCTCGGGGATCCACAGCGGCCCCGGGTGGCCGGGGGGCGTGCACCGGACGCCACCCGTCGACCGGGCCGCCGGTCGGGGTCAGTCGGGTGCCGAGGACGACGCCGGGCACGACCACCGGGCCGTCCGGCTCGGCGTGCAGGCCGGTGACGCCGGCGTCGACCACCAGCGGCTCACCGGCGGGGGTGACCGGCTCCTCGGGGGCCAGGTGGGCGGTGGGCAGCCAGCCGGGGTAGCCGCGCGGGTCGAGTTCCGCCGCGGGCTGCTCGACGGCGACCACGCGGGCCCAGCCGTCCGGGCGCAGCTCGTGACCAGCACCCGCTCGCCGAGCAGCAGTTGGCTCAGCACGCACTCGCCGACCCGCTGGTCGGTGTCCATCCCGGCGACCCAGGCCGGGATGTCGGTGCGTGGGGCGAGGGCGGGGCGGTCGACGGGGCGGACCGCCTCGGGGGTGGCCCAGAGCGTCGCGACGGCGACCCGGACGACGGCCTCGCGGCCCGGTTGCAGCTTCACGTCGACCTCCGGTTCGGGCGGGCGCCTATCCGGACCTTATGAAAAAAACAAACGATCATCAACTGCGGTGCTGCACTTTTGCTTCAGTCACGGAGGTGATGCCCAGCCCGGGCGCGTCCGGCAGCACGACGGTGGCGCCGTCGTACCGGACCCCGCCGCGCACCGGCGACCAGGCCAGCCACCAGGCGGCGTCCAGGTCCGACACGGCCGTGGTGCGGTAGGCGGCGACCAGGCTGGCGGCCGCCCCGATGCCGACCGCGCTCTCCATCATGGAACCGACGATGGTGCCCATCTCGTGGGCGCGGGCCAGGTCGAGCAGGGTGCGGGCGGTGTGCAGGCCGCCGCACTTGGCCAGCTTGACGTTGACCATGTCGGCCGCCCGACGGCGGATCACCTCGACCAGGTCGCGGACGCCGAAGACCGACTCGTCGGCCAGGATCGGCACCTCCACCCGGTCGCTGACCCAGGCCAGGCCGTCCAGGTCCCACCGGGACACGGGCTGCTCGACCAGCTCGACGTCGAGCCCGGCGTCGACGATGCCCCGGATCACCCGCACCGCCTCGCGCGGGGTCCAGCCCTGGTTGCGTCCAGCCGGATCCGCATCCCGGGGCCGACCGCCGCCCGCACCGCGCGGACCCGGTCCAGGTCGGTCGCCGCGTCCGTGCCGACCTTGAGCTTGAGCACGTCGAAACCCTCGCCGCGGCGCTGCTTGGCCGCCGCCGCCAGCTCCACCGCGTCGCCGGCGGCCAGCGTGACGTCCGTCGGGACGCGCAGCGTCGTGCCGCCGAGCAACCGCGCCAGGGGTACGCCGAGCCGCCGGGCCGCCAGGTCGTGCAGCGCGACGTCGAGCGCCGCCTTGGCCGACTCGTTCCCGGTCACCGCCGTGCGCACCTCGGCGCAGCGGGCCACCAGGTCGTCGGCGTCCCGGCCGGCGACCGCGGGGGCCAGCATGTCGCGTACGCAGGCCTCGGCGCCGGCGACCGAGGCGCCGGTCACCTTCCAGACCTGGGGCGCCTCGCCGAAGCCGGACCGCCCGTCGGAGTCGATCACCTCGACCACCAGGGTGTCCACGGTGGTGGTGCGGCGCAGCGCGGTGACGAACGGGGTGTGCAGGGGTGCGGAAAGCCGGTGGGTGCGTACCGCGGCGATCGTCATGTGCGGCACCCTATACGGAGACGGGCAGCGCAGGGGGAGGCCGAATGGGCAGGCGGGACTGGGAGCTGGTGGGCGCGCCGAACGCGCGTGATCTGGGCGGACTGCCCACCGGAGACGGGCGCCGGGTGCGCGCCGGACGGCTGATCCGTACCCCGGCGCTGGGCCGGCTGACCGACGCCGACCTGCCGGTGCTGGGCAAGCTCGCCCCGGCCTGCGTGGTGGACCTGCGGGACGCCTCCGAGATGGTGGTCGCCCCGGCGGACCGGCTGGTGGGGGAGCCCCGGGTGGTGCACCTGCCGGTCCTCGACCCGGCGCACCCGGTCTTCACGTACGTCTCGGCGCTGCTGCTCGGCCACGACCTGGAGGCGTACGACGAGCTGGCCCGGGAGGGCACGCCGGCGGCGATGGCGGCGATCTACCGCTGGTTCGTCACCGGGGAGTCGGCCCGGGCGGGGTTCGGCACGGCGCTGCGGCTGGCGGCGGACGCGGACAACCTGCCGCTGCTGTTCCACTGCTCGGCCGGCAAGGACCGCACCGGCTGGCTGGCGGTGCTGCTGCTCACCGCGTTGGACGTGGACCCGGCGGCGATCCGCGCCGACTACCTGTGCCACAACGAGCTGACCGTGAGCCTGCGCGAAGTGCTGCTGGAGGCGATGGTGGGGCGGCAACCGGCGCTGGACCCGGATACGGTGCGCCCGGTGCTGGAGGTGCGCCCGGAGTACCTGGACGCCGCCTACGACGAGGTGCGCCGGGTGCACGGCTCGTTCGACGCGTACCTGCGTGACGGGCTGGGCGTCACCGACGAGGTGCGCGAGGCGCTGCGGGACAACCTGCTGGAGTGACGCGCCCGGGGTCAGCCGGCCAGGTCGTGCCGGGCCGCCCAGACCGCCGCCGAGATCTCCGCGATCAGCCGGCAGGCGTCGTCCTCGACCTCCTCGCCGGTCGCGCCGCCGTCGGCGAGGTCGGTGGTGGTGCAGACGACGATCACGTACGGCGGGGCGTCGTCCGGCAGGACCACGCCGGCGCCGTGCCGGACCCCCTGTACCCAGCCGTTCTTGTGCGCGATCCGGGTGCCCTCGGGCAGCCCGGCCGCCAGGTCCTCGCGGTGTTCCTGGGCCAGCAGCACGTCCATCATCGCCGCGCAGGCGGCCGGGGAGGCCAGCGGCCCGGGCGGGCGGCCCCGGTGACCAGCCCGCCGAGCAGCGCCGCGAGGTCGGGCGGCGGTGACCAGGTTGGTGATGCCCGCGTCCCGGGCGGCGAAGTCCTCGATGCCCCGGCCGGTGACGCTGTGCCGGGCCCCGGCGAGCGCCCAGGCGCGGGCCACCGCCGGCAGGCCCACCTGGCCGAGCACGATGTTCGTGGCCAGGTTGCTGGACCGGGTGATCATCCGGTCGGCGAGCCAGCGCAGCGGGGCGCTTCCGCCCACCCGCGCCCACACCGCGTCGTCATTGTCGTAGTGCTGGGCGCAGGCGAAGCGGGGCGTCCCGGGCTGCGCCGAGTCGAACCCGTTGACCACCGGGATCGGCGCGTCGAGGTCCAGTTCGCCCGCCTCTGCGGCCCGGTGCAGCGCGAGCAGCACCGCGACCTTCATCGTGCTGGCCGCGTAGTGGGTGGCGTCGGGCCGGCGGGTCCAGGTCGGTACCGCGCCCAGCCGCCCCACGTACGCCGAGACGGTGCCGGGCACCCGCTCCAGCCGCGCGTCGAGATCATCCCAGATCATGCCGGTGACCGTAGCCGATCATCCCCGGCGCGGGACAGCGCGACCCCGGTCCGGGCGCCTACCGTGCCGACATGACGGTTGCCGCGTACGACGCCCACGCCGACTGGTACGAACAGTTCGCCTCCGACACCGCCGCCGACTACATGACCCGGGTCCGCCGGCAGCTCGCCGACCTGCTCGGTCCCGGCCCCGGCCGCTGCCTCGACCTGTGCTGCGG